>DASQLB010000083.1:0-20320 GCA_035630235.1 Nitrososphaeraceae archaeon
AAAATTCCTAACAAAAACAAATATGTAAGTATAGAACCAGAAATTATTCATCAATCCCAGATTTTGGAATCTACAAAATTGACGCTGGAACAATTAGTAGATGTAGGTATCCTAATTGGAACAGATTTTAATCCTGGAGGCATTCCAGGTATAGGTCCTAAAACTGCACTTAAGCTAATAAGAGAGAATGGTAGATTGGAAGAAATAGAAAAAATAAAAGATAATTTAAAAGACGTTCCATATCAACAGATAAGAGAAATATTTCTCAATCCAGAAAGTATTTCTATAGACAGTATAGAATTTGATAATCCAAATTATAAGGAAATTATAGATTTTCTATGTGATACAATGGATTTTTCAAAGGAACGAGTAGAATCATCACTAGAAAGAGTAAAAAAAAGTCAAGAGAAAAGAAGTCAGTCATTAGAACGTTGGTTCTAAGTGATGATCGTGACCATCAATTTCTCTCTTTTTCTTTTCTATATTTTTTTCACTTGATAGCCTTTCTAGACTATAATCTTTAAGATCAACAAATTTTATTCCTTCAGATAAAATTGGGTGAACATTCCTTATTTTTTTAAAAATTTCTTGACATATATATCGATAATCAGGATGACCCTGTGATAAAGTTCTCAATTCAATTATATGCGTAGCTTCTCGTAAATTCAATTTCATAAAAAACGGATATCTATAGGCAAAATTAACTACATATTGCGCTTCTTCTGGATAATTGTCATTGACAAGAATTTGAAATACCTCATTACATTTATACATACAATCTTTGAAATCTTCCAAAATTCCAAGATCGTACATTTCCTTAGGCACATCATATCCATGTTTAGTAGAAAGTAATTGTCTTTCCAAAGTTAATATTCTATGTCGATGGAGATCCCGGAACATTCCAAAATTAGTAAGCATTTCAAAGGTATATTCTGTCATTTCATATGCTCTACCTGGACGTTGCCTTCTATTAGTTCGTAAACTTGTATATGTCTTAATTATTTTGTGTCTATCCTCTAATGGTAAAGATCGAACATATTCTATAATTTTTGTAAGTGTATGTCCTGCAGCTTGTTCAAACAATATAGATGATGCAATTTTTACTTCTGCTTCAGTATTATCTTCATTAAATAGTAAATTCACATATTCTAAATTTGAATTAATTTTGATGCGTGAAAGGTGTTCTTTAGTCATTTTTAGAATAACGTCCTTTGTGTTCTTTAGGTAATTTTGCATAGATATTCCATGTTGATTTTTTGCCCTATAAACAAAAGACGGAATAATTAGATTAAGTTCTTCATACAATTGATCAGCTAAGATATTCATCTCAGTCAAATTTGATGCGTACAATCTGGTTAAAAGATATTCAAAAGCTCTCCCATTACCAGTAATACCTATATTGGTAAGAGTAGACGCAGGTAAAAGACCTCGTAAAAGATCTAAAGATTTAGCTTTTGTAGTACTCTTATATACTTTTTGAGCTGATTTTATATCATTGGATTCTTTTAAGTTATTAAATTTTACATCTTTTTTAGAAATAGAATCATAAAAGTGAAAGTTATCTATAGGTTCTCTTTCTATAATAAATTTTTGCATAACTTCTATGTTCCTAGAATAAATATCAAATGCATAGTCACATGCTTCTAAATATATATCTGCATATCTAGAATTCATTATTTTTCTTTCTTTCAAATATTTATACTGACCATTATTTTTCTTATCAAATGAAACGTATCTCGATGATTTTTCTAGATAAGATAAACCTATTCTTTGATCTTCTATATATTTAGCTGCGATATTGGATACATATTCTATTGCTACCTGTGCTTCTCCCAATTCTGCAACAGAATCATCACCATATTCCAATAATACTCTTTTATAAAATTCATCTCCACGATTAGGATTGTTTGCAAATTCTTCTAAAAATATTCTACGCATACTTTTATCAGATCGTGAATATCTTGACATTAATGCACCTCGATCAACTTGTTTTGGACTTATTATTGCAAAAATTGGTTTATCACTATTAGTAAAATGGGATAAAAGTATTTCTCTTTCTTTTTCAGAAAATGGTTCTTCAGTGAAGGACTGCGTCATCAATAAGAAATAACGTTATTGTATATTTATAGAATTATTAAATAACAAAAATAACTAATATTTATAGTGCTAAAAAAATAAAATAAGAGAGTTTGGTTGATTCTAACCTTCTTCCCAACCCTTGTTAAATATAGCGTTTTTCTTTAATGGAATTGGTTGTCCTGGGGTATAATCCATTGGTCTCATCCAGAAAATTGCCTTTGTTGGACAGACACCAATACATGCACCATCAGAGATGCATCTTTCTGGATAAAATACAAAGGCTTTACCTCTTTTCCAACCCTCAACTGGCTTTACTCTGAGGACATCTGGACCCAGAGCAGTACAAATTTCTACACAAAGAGCACACCCAATACAATGTTGTTCACTAATATCTGGAATTATTGCAACTGGCATTTACTTCACTAATTTCCGATTCTTTCTGAAACTATTTAAACCCTATGTCAAATTTATAACACCGATATATTGAATCTAATAAATAGATATTGAATCTAATAAATATGAAGTTAAATTGATATTGTAGTTAAAATTGATGAGTTTGTAATATTATTCCTTTTGATAAATCCTTCTGTTGATACTACTATATATTTTGCAGGTACAGTTGTTTTATAGGTACAGTTATGAGGATCTAATGGATTCTCACAAGGTTTAGCATCTTTGATATAATAAACTAGTTTTCCTTCTTCATTGAACCACATAATATCAAGATTATATTGAATATTTAATAGCCATAATGCATAGAGATCAGATTTTGGATAAACTAAAATCATGGCAGAGTTTAACGGAAATTCCTCATTTCGGAACATTAGCCATCTTTGCCTTTCAGCATCTGATTCTGCTATTTCTACGTCTATTACTGAATCGTCTATCTTAATTGTTCCTCTGTCAAAATCCAGTGGTTTGTTTTTGATCTCATCTGGCATAAAAATTATACCTGCTATCCCAATAAAAAAAGTCACAAGAGCAGCTGGAATTAAGACAGCCATCTTGCGAACCAACTAAAGTAATGTATTGAACCGGTGATTTGAATTTTACTTTTAGTAATGGTTAAAAATAAATTAATTAATTAAATTTTTACTATGTCATTTAATTCGTTATAAATTTTCTGAATTTCTACTATGGATGTATCATCCTCTAGAGTCGTAGTATCTCCTATAGTTAGACCGCTAGCTATAGATTTTAACAATCGTCTCATTATTTTTCCACTTCTTGTTTTTGGTAACTTATTTACAAAGTATATCTCCTTCGGAGTAGCTATAGCTCCTATATTTTTTCTAATATGCTCAATTATCTCTTTACGTAATTGATCGGATTCAACATAATCTTTCTTTAATACTAGGAATGCTACAATAGATTCACCTTTTGTCTTATCAGGTTTACTAGTGACTGCCGCCTCCGATACTGACATGTGTGATATAAAAGTGCTTTCCAACTCAATAGTACCTAATCTATGTCCAGAAATTTTAATAACATCATCTGATCGACCTAAAAGCCAAAAATAAAGATCATCATCCATAACAGCATAATCACCAGCAAAATAATAGTAATCTTTATGATACTTCCAGTAATTATTTTTGTACTTCTCATCATTTTCCCATAAAGTCATCAGCATACCAGGCCATGGCTTTTTAATAACTAAATAACCTTTTTGATTTGGTAGCAAAGTATTTCCCTCGTCATTTACAATGGCCAAGTCTACACCTGGTATAGGAAACATTGCCGATCCTGGTTTCATTGACATGATATCTAGACCAGTACAATGACTAATCATTATTCCACCTGTTTCTGTTTGCCACCATGTATCTACTATCGGACATTTTTCCTTTCCAATTGTTGTAAAATACCACATCCATACTTCCGGGTCAATTGATTCTCCTACTGTTCCGAGTAATCGAAGAGTTGATAAATTAAATGAATTTGGTATTTTATTACCATATTTCCTATACATTCTAAGAGCAGTAGGTGTTGTATACAAAATAGTTATTCCATATTTTTCAATAAGTGACCAATATCTGTCTGGTTGTGGATAATCAGGAGTTCCCTCAAACAATATCTCAGTTACTCCATGCATTAAGGGTGCATAAACTGTATAGCTATGACCTGTTACCCATCCTATATCTGCAGAAGAGAAAAAAATATCTTGTTGATTAAAATCGAAAACCCATTTTGCTGTAGAGTAAATATGCGTCAAATAACCTCCTGTACTGTGAACAACTCCTTTTGGCTTACCAGTTGTTCCAGATGTATATAGTATAAAAAGGGGGTGTGTACTTTCTACTAATTCAGGTTCATAATAATTTGATTGATTTTTAATTATATCATGCCACCAGACATCTTTATTTTTCATCTCAACATTCTGTCCAGTTCTTCGTAACACTACAACATTTTGAATTGAAGGAGTGTTAACAATAGCTTCATCAACAATCTTTTTTAATTCAATTATATTTCCCCTTCTAAATCCACCATCAGCAGTAATTATGATCTTAGATTTAGCATCATTTATACGATCCACCAATGCTGTGGAACTAAAACCAGAAAAAACTACATTGTGAATGGCACCAATTCTTGAACACGCTAAAATTGCGATGGGAAGTTCTGGGACCATCGGTAAATAGATTGTAACTCGATCTCCTTTTCTTAGACCAAGTTTTTTTAAGGCATTTGAAAATTGATTAACTTTTTGATAAAGCTGATAATATGTTATTGTTCTATTCTCTCCGTCCTCTCCTTCCCATATTATGGCAGCCTTATTTTTGATTTCAGAGTTAATATGTTTGTCTAAGCAATTTATTGATGCATTTAATAATCCACCAATAAACCATTTAGCAAATGGAGGATTCCACTCCAACGTCTTATTCCAATGTCTATTCCATACTAAATTTTCAGCTTGTTCTGCCCAAAATGTTTCAATATTTTGTAATGATTGTGTTCTTTTAGAGTGAAAATTATTATTCTTCTCTAATGTAATTTTCAAAGGTGAACTTTTGAAAAATGTGTCGGATGATGAACTGTCATTATCAATTGACATAAGATACAATATAGGTACTTCTAGTTAAATTATTGTAATTATAATAAATATAAGTTAATGTTATTTGACTAAACTATTTATATGTTCTATTAATTAATATTTAAACAAGTTTAGTTAACAACTTAATAAAAATATTATCGCCTACATAATTTTGACATTGAGTTTTAGTATAGAATAATGTTATACTACATTTTGTCAATATATTAAAATAAACAAATATTGTGTATGATGATTGTGAAATACAGAAGTAGAACAGAAATAGTAGCAATGATACTAGAGGCAGCTAATGGAGGAGCAACCAAGACAAAGATTATGTACAAAGCTTTTCTAAGTTATGCACAATTGAGAGAATATCTTTCTGTGTTAATTGAAAACAATCTATTAGAATATCTTGATGGAACTCAGACCTATAAAACTACAGAAAAAGGATTAAACTTTCTTAAAATGCATAGTGAAATTGGAGAATTATTACAAACTCCAGCAAAATTATGACATGATATAATAATAAACAAAATACCAAAAAACACATACAGATAAATTCACATTCACATCATTACCTTTTTTTTATTTTTTATTGTATTTCGTTAAATACTACTTTAAATAAAAATAATCAAATTTAGAATAAATAAATAATCAAATTTAGAGTTAGAAATTTAAAAATATAAAAATTAATTGTTTACGACTTGATCTAGCCAATTAGATTCATTATCTATAGATTCATTATCTATATTACTTTTTTCTATCTTATCTTTATTTAGATTTGAGTGATCATTATCATTATTATTATGTGATGCATGTTGTTTATATTTATCAGTTTCACCAGCATAGGAAGGTTTTGTTTGTGTATTATCATTTGATGATGAAGATACAGGTAATGATGTATTTGAAGTATTAGAATTATCTGTATTGGATGCAGTAACAGTAGTAGTTGTTGTTGATGATGTATTGGGAGTATTATTTATGGTAGTAGATAATTTTGTGTTTTCTTTTTCATTTTCTTTCTCGTTGGGCTGAATTGAATGTGGCAAAGGTAATGTATTTTCTAGGTTTTGTTCTTCAAGTCGACCTTTTATATTATTGATTTCTTCTTTTTCTAAATTAATATGATCCATTAATTCTTTGGTATATCTCGTAACTTGTAGATATGTTTCTTCTGATATTTCATGACTTTTGTATTGTAACTTTGCATCAAATAAGACTGATTTAATATTTTTTGTTGATCCATTTAGTTCATCAAGTCTCTCTTTCAGTTTTTCATTGATAGATTTTTCTTTTTCCTCTAATTCGTGTAGTTTCTTCTCATATTTAATATATACAATTTCTGCATCTTCTTTCATGGAATCATCCTCTTCAACTAATAGTTGAAGAGCTTTAATTCTTTTTAGTGTTAAATTTTTTTGCCTAAATAATTTTTGTGCATCTAATCTCCATTTGGGGATGAAGATTACATAATCACCTTGTACTAATAGTTGTTCATAAGATAATTGTTTTAAACCTGAATCACCACAATCTACGCTAACAGATTCAATTGAACCGTCAGTATCAGTAATAATTCCGACAACATTTCCCATCAATGTACCATACATATCTTTAACTTGTTTACCTACAAATTCGAGCTTAAGTTCGCTCATTCCAATCCGTTAATAATTACATATAATGATAAGAATGTCAAAATAGTTATGTCATTTAGTCAGATAGTTTCTTTTTCCACCAAATCATTTTAATTTTAAAAATATGAATCTAACTTATAAAAAGAATATTATAAGCTATTATAACTTGTAATACAATTTCAAATGCCAAAGAAATTGTTCGTTATTGGTGTGGGACCTGGGGATCCTGATTATATCACTCAAATTGCTAAAGAAAAAATCCATATATCAAAATATATCATAGGTTATAAATATACACTACGAACTATTGAAACTCTCATAGATAAAGAAAAGCAACAGATTCATGAAATTACCATGAAAAACCAGGAATCAGTATATCAATATGTGTATAACAATATGCATGATAATGAATATTGTACTGTTCCATTTACAGGAGACGTTAGTTTTTCTGAATCAGAGGTTGTTGATCGGTTATTAGAAATTTTTGGAAATGAAAATGTTGAAATTATTCCAGGAATCAGTTCTATTCAAGTTGCATCTTCAAAATCTAAAGTTCCACTAGATAAGGCATTTGTAGTTACATTTCATGTAACTGGGGATATTCTACAAAAACAGATAGAATTGATCAAAGCAGTATTAGATAGGAAAAGTGTTATTTTATTGCCACGTCCTTGGCCAAATGATTTATCAAAAAATTTTATGCCATCAGACATTGCATTATTTTTGAAAAATAATGGAGTCAATACTAGAGAAATTGATGTCTGGATATTTGAACACTTGACAGATAAGGAAAAAGAAACTATTTTTAGAGGAAAAATGATTGATTTAGAAAATAAGACATTTAGTGATCTGTCAGTAATGGTAATTGATCAAAATAAAAGGGAAACATATTTGAATTTTGACTAAGGTTTATTTGTATAAATGCTTGTTTGTTTATGTTATTCCTGGTAGTTCACTTTGATTTACTACTCTATTGAAATAATTCATTTGTTTCTCCATGAACTTCTTTCGTTTTTCTTCTTCCTCCAATTCCGATAAATCAATAGATGGAAAATTAATAATTTTTAATAAAACTTTTAGAATTTCTTGAGATGTTTTAGGTTGGATAACATTTGGATTATCAATTTCTCCTAAAAGACAAATGCCATCCAAATTAAATTCTTGGGCTATTCCTAAAATTAATCCGTTAAAACCTGTTATTTGTCCTTCGTCTTCTAGTATCTGCAAATTCAACTCATTTAAAACGTTGATCATAGTTGGTTTATTTACCCCAGCATAGACTAATTTTTCTATTGTATTAATTGACTTTAGAGAGGCACCAACAGAATATACAATTTTGACATTAATCATTTCCGCAATTTTTAAAACTTCATAACATAATTCATATAATCTTCTGGGATCTGTAGGATTAAAATCTCCTGTAAAAAGTATTATATTATATTGTGAATTTTCATAAAATTTATAGCTTGATTGCAAATAATTTATAATTCCTTTTTTATACGTTACAGATGGTGGCCAAAATGAATATATCTCAGCGAAAATTTTGGTATCTATTTTATTTATTAAGAAATTTAAGCATAATCCTGCTACATTTCCCATATCTGGTAATGCTGCTATAAGAATTGGTTTCTTGTCAAATTTTGGTTTATAATGAATTTTTACTCCTAACAAGTCTATTTATATTGTATTATTTATTTTAAATTTATAATTATCTAAAAATAAATATTATTATAATTAATTTAAATCACAATTTTTACTAGTAAAATATTCATATAGTAATCTTTTGTATTATTGTTTCTATATTAGCAAGCTGAATATTCACACAAATATTCTATAACAGCTGTAGTATATTGTAAATTTGGTATGAACTTCATGTGATATTATCTAGTAGTTTTAAAAATAATGTCTATTGATTACCCTTAAAAACTCATTTATTATGAAATAAACTTGATTGTTTATCATATTAATTTAATTTAATTATATTTAAAAAAATAATAGATAAATTATTTAGGAATTTCTATAATTTGTTTTATCATATTCCATTCAATAAATGCTGCAACTATTAAGATTGATACTACTATTACAATTTCTATTATAGTCGGTTTTAGCAGTAATTTCCAAGATTTTTTTTTAAAAAGATCATAAATAAGCATTCCACTTCTTGAAATTGCTAGACCATAAGAAAAGATTTCCATTATACCAAATGGAGTAATAAGAATTGCTAGTGGGGAAATATTTTGCAGTGCTGTATTTTCTAAAGCCATCGCATTAAAAACTAATCCTGTACCAAAGCCAGAAAATATACCAATTCCTACACCAATACCTGGAATAAACATAGATAAGGCAATTAGAACATTATTCTGAAAAATGCCAACTTCATCTATTCCTTCAATTTTTGTTTCAAATTGCTCTTTTATTAATGATGATTGTTCCTTTTCAATATTTATTTTAGCACCAATACTATAAGAAATAAGAAAAACTAACATCCCAACAGCTAAATAATAAAGACGTTTCTTCAATTTTTATGATAATATTATTTAACTTTATAATATTTTTGTATTGAACTTATAATAGCAATGTAATTAAATAAGATGATTCTATCGTAATAGTTTGTAGTTGTCTTTTCAGAAAGAAATATCAAATGCATTGTCTTACATTACTGCACAAGGATATCAAATACATCCTGAAGCATTTAACATTTTAAAAAATCTTGATTCAAATATAATGGAAATAATTCAGAAAGTTGTTAAATTTAAGAAAAGCCATAATGACACTAACATTATTCTTATAGAAGATATTGGAAATTTTTGTACAATAAAGATTTCCAATGAACTTGATAATTTAACTACTTCAGATTCAAAGTTCCAAGATAATACTATAGAAACAATAAATAAAATTCAAGAATACAAAATTATCTCTACACAAAAAATTACAACTGATAAATCAAATTACAGAGAATCATTTAAAATTATTTATGATTCTGCAGATTATATTGATCCAGAGGAAGGGATTAATGGATATATTTCATTATTTAAAAGTAGGTTTCATCAGTCTCTAAAAATTTTATCTACAAGACCGGAAAGTAAACGTATCAATAAAATATCTTCCATAAAAAGAAAAATTAAACAAAAAAATAATAATAATAATAATTATTTAGAAAATAATATCTCATTAAATGGAAATACTTCCATAATTGCTGGTCTGGTAATGTCTAAACGATCTAAAAAAAATAATATTGAATTAGCTATAGATGATTTAACAGGAATAATAAATACAATCGCTTTAAATGAAGAGACAATAAAACTTGTTTCAAAATTAACCTTGGATCAAATGGTAATGTTAGAAATTGAAAATAAAGGGATAAATTATGTTATTAAAAATGTTGTTTCTCCTGACATTCCTGATCATATACCTAATAAGGGAAAAACTGATGAATATGTGGTTCTAATTTCTGACTTGCATATAGGAAGTAAATATTTTAATGAAAATGAATTTATAAAATTCTTAAATTGGTTAAATTCGTCATCAGATAATGAAATCGTTTCAAAAATTAAATTTCTCTGCATAGGAGGAGATTTAATTGATGGAGTCGGAATATTTCCCAATCAGGAAAAAGAACTGAATGATAGTACAATATACCAACAAATGTGTCATTTGACTAATCTATTAGATCAGATTCCTAAAAAAATTCAAGTATTTGTTATTCCAGGAAATCATGACCTTGGAAGAAGAGCTTTACCTCAACCTGCTATACCAAAAAAGGATTCAGAAATATTATATAGTTGGAAAAATTTTACTATGTTAGGTAATCCTAGCTATATTGAGTTAAATGGTGTTAAAATTCTCATGTATCACGGTCAAGGACTTGATGATATTATTGCTACAATACCAGGATTAAGTTACTCTAATCCGGCTGAAGCGATGAAAATATTACTAAAAGCAAGACATTTATCTCCAATATATGGCCAAAGGACACCAATCTCACCAGAAAAGGACGATATGATGGTAATTACTGAAGTACCTGATATATTCCATTCTGGACACGTACATGTAATGGATGTACAAAATTATCGTGGAACATTAATTGTAAATTCTGGTACATGGCAAGATCAAACCCCATTTCAACAAACCATGGGAATAATGCCTACCTCTGGAATCGCAATAGCCGTTAATCTTTCCACGTTACGTCCATTTCAAATTGATTTTAGTCAATAGTTGTTGTTATTGTAGACAGTAGATGATCATCAAATAAGGCTTCTTTAAGGGTAGATAATGGAACGGTTATTTTGATTTTTTGAGAGCGGCCATATCTTCCTTGATTAATGATATTGGTCGAAATTAAACCGAGTTGATCGAGTTCATTTATAATTTGAGTTATTCTACGTTGTGTAAGTGATTCATTATCTACATGTTTACATAATGAGGAATAAATTTCATAAACTTCTCCAGTATTTCCGTTTTTTGATTTCGCAATTGCTAGTAAAACAATTTTGGTATGAGTAGTAGAGTTTTTAATTATTTCAAAATTAGTATCTTTTTCTATTTTATGTTGTGCTAGACGAATATATTTTTCGTATACTTTAGTATCCTTATCTATTTCAGCTATTTCCGCTGCTACACGAAGCAAATCGATTGCTTTTCTAGCATCACCATTATCTTTTCCTGCAATTGCTGCACATAAATTTATTGTTCCGTCGGTAACGACATCATCATAAAAGGCTAACTTAACTCGCTCAGATAATATCTTTTGTAATTGATCGATTTTATATGGATTAAATACAATCTCTTCTTCACTTAAGCTGCTTCTAACTCTAGGATCCAATTTATCCTTAAATGTTAAGCTATTCGATATTCCAATGAGACTGATAAAACCAACTTCTTGAAATTGTTCATTTGCTCGAGTAAAGTTATAAAGTATATCGTCACCATTTTTGTCGACAAGTGAATCGATTTCATCTATAACAAAAATTACATGTAATTGTCTTTTTTTAATGAAATCAAGAATTCTATTTGTTGCTTCTCCAAGGGATAGACCAGTAAAATAAACCTGATTTTTTTTATCTATTTTATTTATGTTCATTTCTTCGGCTATTTCATAAAGAACTTTATATGCTGTATTAGCTATTTTTGCATTAATAAAAACCACTATAACCTCTCTCCCAAGTTCTGTGGATTTTTCTTTAAACTTGTTAATTACATTTTTAACTACTGCAGTTTTGCCTGTCCCTGGTTTACCAAATAACAGTAAATTTGATGGTCTTGCTCCTTTTAATGATACAGATAAAGTTTGAGCTATAGTAGTTGTCTCTTCATCACGAAATTGTAATTTGTGTGGGATATAGTCTATTGTTAAGATTTTCCTATTTTTGATTAACGAGTTGCCTTTTACTGCATTTTCAAATATATTATCTAAAATATCATCGCTCAAACATAACTCACCATAAAATTATCCCCTTACCCCTTACCCCTTACTTTCTATTGCATTTCAAATTTATATTAACATGTTATTATATTATTAACATGTTATTAACTTTTAAATTTAAACCCCAAAATCAAATATTTTAGACTATATTAATAATAATATTTAACATGTATTATAGTCATTTTTGTTTTATATTTGCAAAAGAAATGATGGGGGAGAAGTCTAGGTAGATTGATAACAACAAAATATTAACAAGAACAAGTGCATTCACAAGATTTTTGCAAACTAATTGATTTGAACCCCTTTATTTCTACTGCAGAGTTAGAATGACGTTAAGTTTGTTAACAAGGATTGATTTGACCCCTTTATTTCTACTGCAGATTAAAAATAAGTTATATTAGAATTATTTGTATTAACATACTTCAATATCTATGCGTATTAAAGACGTTAACATTGCTTTTTCTTAATATTTGTAGAAAATGTTAATAGTTATTTCTACTTGGTTAAATCTATTATAGAGTCGTTAGTATATGATGATGATTTTAATGTCTTTTCTTCGTTAATTTCATTCTTTTCTACTTGTTCCCCGATATACTTTTTTCCTTGTTCTGTTAATTTATATTTAAATGGCTTTGTAGTTATATCTCTGTCTACTAATTTAAGTTCATAGAGTTTTTTCATTAGTCGTGATGTATGTTCTCGTGTTCTACCAATAGCATTTTTTATTTCATTCGACGTTAATGGTTCTTTTAAAATTATTTTTAAGATATAATGTTCAGTAGCATTATGTTTGTCATTAATTATTAAGGATTTACCTTTTACCTTTTCAATTAGTGATTTTTTAGGTATGTATTGTTTTGTGATGTCATTGATTTCATTGTGATGTGATGTGTTACCTTGATTTTTTGTGATATTTTTTATGATATTATCTTCTATGTTTTCGTATCTTTGATGATTTTTTGATTGGGATACTTTAGATTCTAGTAAATCCAATCTAATTTGGATATCATTAAGTTTAAGAATGATATTATCAATCTGTAATTGTTTTTTATTCTCTAATACCTCAATAATTTCTAAATTATTATCTATTTGTATATTATCTATTTGTAATGGTACCGTTTCACCAACTCTCTTCTTCTTCTTTAATTTCAGAAGATAGGAAAGTAAAAATCCTACTATAAAAAAGATAGCTATTATTATAAAGTAATATAGATCTATACTCAAATAATATCACATATATCACAAAATATTTATCTTTATCTCTTTTTATACATATTTCTCATCATCTATATCTTATTTATCTTTCTAAGAATTTCCTCTATCACAATAGTGATATCATTTGAGACAATTTTAGTAGTATTGTGATGCAGATCACGTTGTGATATTTTAGATATTTGCTTAACTAATAGTTCAATTGTACCCATTGTATTGGTGTCTATCAAATTTAGTAATCTAAACAAAATTATTGTGTAAATCAGCTGATCATATTTTTTTCTACATTGTTTAACCTGTCTATAATAAGCACCAGGACTCATTTGATTATTAGAAATACTAGAATCACGAATATTGATTTTATTATAAATAATTGATATTTGTTTCTTGGTAAATATATTTTTTTCAATAAACAAGTCTAAAAGATCAGTAAATTTTAATCCGACGCTTGCATCAGTACTATACATATTTGTATAGTACTTGTTTTTGTATAAAAAGTTTCAACTATTTATATAGAATGGTAATAAGTATAATTTTATTTACTTAGGTTTACAAAATTCTTAATATAAAATAAAAACCAAAAATATTTTTTAGGAGTTAATATACTTTAATATGGTTCCACAGTAATTGAATACTATAGAAACTTATATTTTAAATGAGATAAAACGGTATCGTACTTTATGTTTTCCTTTGATCGATTCAGAGAACCCAAATGATGTCATTTCAATAGCAAAAAAAGTCGAACGATTAGGTGCATCAGCAATCTTAATTGGTGGTTCATCTATAATTGATCAAATTGAATTATCAAAAATAATATCACAAATAAAAACAACTATCACTATTCCTGTGATATTATTTCCTGGTAATGTCACTGGTGTTTCACCTAATGCAGATGCTATCTTATTCATGTCACTACTTAATTCCGAAAATCCGTATTTTATCACAGGAGCACAGGCATTGGCTGCAATTGGAGTAAAGAAATCAAAGTTAGAAGCATTGCCTACTGGATATTTGATAATTGGTGAAGGAACAACTGCCTGGTTTGTCGGCCAAGCAAAAGGTATTCCTTTTCATAAACCTAACTTGGCAATAATGTATTCACTGGCAGCACAATATCTTGGTATGCGATTCTTATATCTAGAGGCAGGTTCAGGTGCCAATCAGCATATATCACCAGAAATGGTCAAATCAGTGCGTAAATACTATGAAGGTGTCTTAATTGTAGGTGGAGGTATTCGAAATTCACAAATTGCCAAACACTTAGCAGACGCTGGTGCAGACATTATAGTTGTAGGAACAATGATTGAAAATGATAATAATTGGGAAAGTAAATTTTCTGATATTATTGAGTCAATAAGGAAATGAAGGATCAATATCATTTTTTAGATGAAAATTCAATTCAAGAGTTAAGTAATTTAAAAAGACCATTATTTTATATTCATTATCATGATAATCTCTTACATTTATTAAATAAAATTTATCTAATAGCCAGTGATGCACGTACACAAGGTATTGATGTTTCTGAGAAAATTGAATCGAGAATAGTCTATGATTTAGCTGATAGAGTAGCTAAAATGCATGATATTAACATTACAAATAGATTAAGAAATTTATTATCAGAAACAACCAAAGAAAAAGCAGCATTAAAGATATCAGAAGAAATTGCACAAGGTAAATACAGCAATGATGACTTAACAACTAGATTAGATAATGCAGTTAGGGTAAGTCTTGCTATAGTAACAGAAGGAGTAACTGTTGCACCTTTACAAGGGATATCTGATGTACAAATCAAGAATAATTCTGATGGAAGTAAATATCTTTCAATATCATTTGCCGGACCAATTAGATCGGCTGGAGGAACTGAAGCAGCCTTAACAATGCTGATTGCAGACCATGTAAGAAAGTCAGTGGGGTTAAGTAAATTTCAGGCTAACTCTTTTGACGATGAGACTGGTCGATTTGTGGAGGAATTACGTATATATGAAAGAGAAGTTGGAAGTTTTCAATTTAAAATTTTAGATGAGGATGTAATAAAATGTATTAGTAATTTACCAGTCGAATTAGACGGGGTAGATACTGACCCTGTAGAAATTGTCGGCCATAGAGCAATGAAAAGGATTAAGACAGATAGAGTCCGTGGTGGTGCTTTAAGAGTTATGAATGATGGTTTAATTGGACGAAGTAGAAAATTATTAAAAATAATAGATAATTTAGGTTTAGATGGATGGGATTGGCTTAAGGAACTTAAAGGAGCAATACAAAAAGAAGGTTCTTCTGAAGATGATACAGTACACCATAGAATGTCAGAAGTAATTACTGGCAGACCAGTGTTGTCAATGTCTAATAAAATTGGTGGATTTAGGTTAAGGTATGGTAGATGTTATAATACAGGATTTTCCACAATAGGGATTCATCCAACCGTTCCTATATTATTAAATTATGCTATAGTAGTAGGAACTCAAATTAAAATCGATATCCCTGGAAAGGCAGCAACAATCGCATTAGTTGACTCAATAGAACCTCCTCTAGTGAAACTAGACGACGGAACTGTAACTTATGTTACAACTATAGAACATGCCCATCAAATTCAAAATAGAATTAATACTATCCTTTATTTGGGTGATATTTTAGTTAGTTATGGTGATTTCTTAGAAAATAATGCAAAATTATTTCCTGCATCCTATGTGGAAGAGATATGGGGATTGGAATTACAAATGAAAATAAAACAAATATCTTCAAATAATAGTTATTCCACTGACGAAAAATACGTCAATGAAATTTTAGAATATATTAACAAAGAACGATTATTTGAATTAGCAAATAATCCTATCGAAATAATTCCAACACTAAAAGAAGTATTCTTAATTAGTAAAATATTAAGTATCCCTTTACATCCTAAATATTCTTTCTATTGGGAATCGATAACAGTGGATGAAATTATTTTATTAAGAAATGAATTTTTAAAAAAAATAGAAATCGACGCGAATGCTGATTTAATTTTTAACATTACAAAAGCTACGACTAATAACTATTATTTTGAATCATTTTCAATTGAATATAATGAAACATTAAAAGGTATACTAGAACGTTTAGGTATAACACATTCAATAAAAAATTATAATAATAATCTATTTCTAGAATTGTCAGAATTAAATCAAATAAACTCTTTGGTTATCTTACTTTGTAATCCATTAATAAATAATGAATCATCAAATAAAATTTCTTCAATTGATTATATAATAAGAATATCTGGACTTTTACTCAAACCAAAATTTTCTTCATCGATAGCTGTACGTGTTGGAAGGCCAGAAAAAGCAGCCGAAAGAAAAATGAAGCCGCCAGTACATGTCTTATTTCCAGTAGGAAGTAAAGGCGGTTCTACACGAGATTTAATTAAAGCATCAAAAGAAGAAATTCTTTATACAGAAATAGCAAATAGATATTGTCAAACTTGTAATCTGACATCACTTGGTACTAAATGTAGAAACTGTTTATCTGAGACACCTCTTAAGAATATCTGTGGAATCTGTAGAGAACTAATTAATTCTGGAATTAATAGTACAAAAGAAGTAACTACTAGATGTACTAAATGCAAAAGGGAAGGAAAAACATATTCTCCTTCGAAATATCCACTTAAAAGAATGTTAAAAGAAGCGGAAAAAACTCTAGAAATGCGATCTAAAGAACCATTAAAAGGTGTAAAAATTTTGATGGGCAAAAATAAATCTGCTGAACCATTAGAAAAAGGAATTTTAAGGCAAAATTATGATTTATATGCATTCAAAGATGGGACAATACGCTATGATGCAACCAATGGACCTTTAACTCATTTTAAACCTGAATGGATCATGACTAGTGTAGATAAATTAAAGAGTCTAGGTTATTCTAAAGATTTTTATGGTAAAGATTTATCTAGTGATGATCAGTTATTAGAAATTTTTGTTCAAGATGTGATATTACCTATAGATACTGCAAATCATTTACTTCAACTATCCAGCTTTATAGACAAAGAATTATTAAAATTATACAAGCTTGAACCATTTTATAATGCCTCATCTATTGATGATTTAATAGGTCATATAATAGTAGGACTTGCTCCTCATACATCCGTGGGAATCATTGGAAGGATTATAGGGTATACTAATTCACAAGTCTGTTTAGCGTCTCCAATGTGGCATTCTGCTAAACGTAGGGATTGTGATGGTGATGCAGATTCAATTATGTTACTAATGGATGTGTTCTTAAATTTTTCTAAAGAATTTCTTCCAGATAAAATTGGAGGATTGATGGATGCGCCTTTATTGATTCAACCTATTGTTTTACCACATGAGGTACAAAGACAGGCTCTCAATATTGATGTTACTTTGAATTATCCATTACAATTATATGAAAAATCTCTAGAGTATACAAAAGCAGAAAATCTTTCAAATAAGGTTGATATTATTAAAGATAGAATTGGTACTGAATTACAATTTCATAATTATTATTTTACTCATCATACAAAAATATTAACCACTGAAGAAAAACGTAGCGCATATTCTAGACTAACAACCATGAATGAAAAATTAGATATGCAGATTTCAACAGCAAAATTGATTAATGCAGTTGTTCCAGATGAAGTCGCATCCATGGTTCTTACCACTCACATCATACCTGATATTATGGGAAATATGCGTTCTTATTCATCACAAGCATTTAGATGTACTAAATGTGGAGATAAATATCGTAGGATACCACTAGCAGGTAAATGTCTTGGATGTGGTAATAATTTAATACAAACAGTCACAAGAAATTCTGTTGAGAAATATGTATATATAGCATTAGATCTACGTAATAAATTCAAAATGAATGATTATCTTTCAAGTAGAATTGAGTCACTAGTTATGGAATTAAACTATATTTTTAAAGAAAAAGAAATTCAAAAAAATCCTCAATCATCTATTTTTGATTATTTATAGATAAATAAAATGTATTGTAACTCAATTTATTTATTTATTGATTTATTTAGAATGGTACATTAATTAAATAAATGATAAAAATAGTTATTAGGCTTGGACTAGGCTAATATATTTATAAGCTTCAAGTTGACCATCAAAAACATAATGTAGTTTTTGATATTGTTTCTTAAATTCAGTAACGTCTCTTTTAATATTATTGGTATCTTCTTTATCAATAACAACTCTTTTTATAAAATTAGCTACTTCTGTCATTTCACTTTCTTTCATTCCCAATCTTGTTATTTCATTAGTTCCTATTCTGATACCGCTGGGATGCATATAATGTCTCCCTGCCTGGATATCTCCTGGAAGTAATTGTCGATTAAGAATAATATTAGATTTTTCCAAATCCATTTCAATAGTTCCACCATCATTATATTTCGAAACATCTACTGCAATCTGATGAGATTGTGTATAACCCCTTTTTTCTCCTAAAACAATAAATCCATAATCTGCCAAACTTTCTGCTAATTTTTTTGCATTTTTTACGACTTGTTTAGCGTAATCCTTACCGAATTCCAATACTTCTGCTAATGCTATTGCTTTACCAGCTACATGATGTAAGTGATGACTACTCGTATTACCAGGAAATATTGATTTTTTTATTGTCTCTGCATATCTTTCTAATGAAAGTATAATTCCTCCCTGAGGCCCCCATAATGTCTTATGGGAACTCATAGTCATAGAATCAACTCCTTCTCGTATGGGATCTTGGAATTCTCCTCCTGCTATTAATCCTGCAACGTGTGCCCCATCATAATTAATAAACATCTTATGATCATGCATAAAATCGACTAATTCTTTTACAGGATGTGGAAAAAGGAATAAACTTCCCCCAAACATACCCATTTTTGGAGGTTTACCATTATTAATCAAATCCAAAATCTTTTTTTTAGTCAAATCAACATCAATTGTCATTTCTTCTTTTGAAAATGGAAAGAACTCAATGTTTAACCCACACACATGGCCTGCTGTACCAAAATGTTCTTTCTTACCATGAGAAATATGTCCTCCATTTGGGATAGATGTAGCTATCATTGTTTCTCCTGGAAGAGTAAATCCTGAATAAATCGCTAGATTTGCAACTACTCCTGAGGTTGCACGACAATCGGCAAATTCTGCATTAAAAACTTTTCTAGCAAGATCGTTACAGATTATTTCAACTTGATCAATAAAAGTACAACCAGCATATACTCTTTCACCAGGCCATCCTTCAGCATATCTATTTCCAAAATCAGATATTATTGCCTCTCTTACTGCTGTACTAGGAATATTCTCACTAGCAATTAATGGAATAGAATTCGCAAACCAATCATGATGGCTTTTCATTAACTCAAAGATTTTGTTATAGGATTCTGTTGCACTCATTAGTATAGTTTTTGGATTTCCTTCCTAATTTAAAAATGTTGTAATAAAAAAGAATATTGAAATTATTTATTTAGTTAATACTATCTAATATAACAATGAACCTGTTCTATTGCTTGGTTCTACAATTATGATTTCAAAATCTGAAAATCTTAATCATAAATTAATATAATAGTTATAACAATGAATCAAAGATCAATAACGGAGGGGTTGTCTAGACTGGTTAGGATACCTGCCTTACACGCAGGTGGTCATGGGTTCAAATCCCATCCCCTCCATGCTGTTCATGGAAACGTGCATATTCTTTATTAATAAAAGCAAATAACTTGAGATCGACAAAGATTGGTTATCACAAAAAAAGAGAAACACCTGTTTGTATGAATGGTATTAGACAACTTGTAAAAAAAGAAATATACTTGTGAAGATTACATTAAGTTTTTTTTAGAACGAATATAAGATTGTTACTTTCAGCAAAGTAATTTTAGAAGTATTCTTCCCTTTTTTCTTTGATTACAAACTTACAGATTGAATCACCTTTGGCAGCCCTATGTGTTGTTTCTATATTAGCTCCAAGGAGTTTTTCAAATAA
>DASQLB010000084.1:0-6663 GCA_035630235.1 Nitrososphaeraceae archaeon
ATTCGAATGACATCTAATAAGTGATATTGAAAGTGAAATTTGATAGACTAATGAGTGAAATTATCAAATATAAAAGATATAAACAACTGTACAATAGTACAAAATAGTTGGCCAAAATGTCATGCAGTGTACAGCCATGTGCCAATCGAACCATTCTATGTCATTTTGGGGTGACATATGTCAGTTTTTTAATGCCTACCATAGTAAACACCAATTTGACAGCTACTGTCACTTTTGTTACTTTGATAGATATCATTCTAGCCAATCTTGTCCATCCAAGTCCAATATTGACTGTCATAAATATACAAGCCTGATCTGTTGTTAAGATCTTGCTTGAACTATTATTCTGTGTTGTTTTGTGTATATTGAATTGTTGGAGCCTATTATTGAACCATTCTAGATATATTGTCTTTCATCCAGTCTATCTAAAAGTCTTCTGTTAGTTAATAGTCCATTGTGTGTAATGTAGACTACACACATTCCAACAGTGCATATATATATAAGAATCAATAGGGGACTGCCGAGCAAGAAAACCCGAAGGGACACAACACAAGAGAAATATATTTCTTTCTCTAATTCCCCACAAATATGTATAGAACCATTCCATCCAGAATTAAGATAGTCTCAATCATCAAGACTCTACTGTACATCCTCTTTTTTTCACTTTTTTTAGAGGTTAAATGTGAAAAAACTGAAAAAGAGTTAACTGTCTCTTTTAAATCAAAACAGATGCCCCTTTGGGGCTTTAGGGACTTGTGCCCTACCCATTCTAACCATTCTCATCTTGTTCTATATAACATAAAACATCATACACCACAAACAACAGCAGTCACCACACAATACATGCTATTTCT
Organism: Nitrososphaeraceae archaeon; assembly: GCA_035630235.1. Lineage (GTDB taxonomy): Archaea > Thermoproteota > Nitrososphaeria > Nitrososphaerales > Nitrososphaeraceae > TH1177. Next base: position 855 of record DASQLB010000084.1, read on the forward strand.
AAATAAAACCATGAAAAAATTTCAAAAAAATTATATTAAAATAAACATATATCATTCTACATTAAAGGAAATCGAAAATAATGCAGAAATAAACCAATTACAAAGAGAATTAATTCATATTCTCTTTCAGAACCTCCCATATCAATATTACTCTCAAACCCACGGTAAAAAATGCAGAAAAAACACGAAATCAAAACGAAATGAGCTAAATATCGATTTAAATTCGATATTAGCTCAAAAAACTGTATGTTTGAGCTTTAAAACAGCTCAAAACAATGCAGAAATAAGCACAGAAATAGAAATTTCCGAAATCGGAAATCTCGCATTTTTTCAGGCCGAAATCGGAAATTTCGGCTTTTCGTCTTCATCGCGATGCGCAACGACGCGAGAGACCGGTATACTCCCCCTTACCTCTCTCCCCGCCCAAGTATGTCCCTCCTACTTAATTAAAAACCAATGCAATCAAGCAGTTTTTGATGCTATAAGCATCAAAAACATACATGATGCATACGAAAATGATGCGCGCTGCGTGGCGATCATTCGCAGCCTCATCATACATCATTACATTCATCCATATCATAACACACACAACACATACCATCTAACACAACACACACATCAACACAAACACACCAAAAACGCGATTTTCAACAATAAATCAATAACAAATAATAAAAATAAAATTTATAATATAATTTATAATTATCACTATATAATTAATATATACTATAAAATAAATAAAATACAAGATATATACCATTCAAATCACACCAAAAACGCGATTTTTAGTAATAAACAATTATATAATAATACATATCAAATGAATAAAATAAATAAATATAGTTTAAATAACAAATTCAACAAAAAATCTATAAATAAAATTATTTATAGGTTAAATATAACTCTCAATGGCTGCTCCCACTACCTCAATCAACATGCAAGATCTCCAGAATGGTATGTAATTCCTAATTGCCAGCTACAAAATTCTAATATTACATATCTAGTGGAACCACTAAACAAATCAGATCCCCAAGCTCCCAAAAGAAAGGAAATGGAAGACATTAGTCTCATGTCCTCAGGATCCAGTGCTCCTCCAACACCCATCAAAAAAAAGACAAGAATAACAACAATAAGAAATGCAATGCAAGGCAAACCCAACCAAACAACAAATGATAAATCAAAAGAAAAAGAAAAAAACAAAACAAACACCTCAGTTCAAAAAGAAAAATCCAAACCACCAGTCCCCAAACAAGCAAATCTCAACCAAAAAATCCCCAAAAAGGTAACTTTGGTGGTACCAGAAGTGGTCCCAGATTCACCAACCCAAGACTCCACCACTCCAGCTACTCCACCTCTTGCAACAGAGGGAGAACTCTCAATTGAAGAACTCATGATGATGGCAGGGGTAGACAAACAGGAGATGGAATTCATAAAACAAGAAGGAGAGTCAGACTTCTATATTACTATAGATGGAGATAAAGCATACAAGAATGAAATCATAGCAGTGGTAGGAAGCTTCACAACAATAGTGGGACATAGATTTGAACAAGATCTGAATGCCATTATCCTCCAACTAGAGCCTAAAAATGGGGATGTGCAACACTTCCACGAAGCTGTCACATCAACTGCAGCAAACTCTCTTTTACATGCTCTCAAACCATACCACGCTGCACTTCACAAAGGACTGCCAGTGGACACAAAAGGACAAGCAAGGCGAGCATTCTTCAGAATCAACGTATATGGAATACCAGTTGACCTCACCATAGAGCAACTCAGTGAAATACTGGAAATAATCGCTGGGGACAATATCTCTAACATTCGCATCTTCAAGGATAAAAGACCAATCACAGCGCACTTCTCTGTGAACTCAGCACTTCTCAGAGACTTCTTTCTCCACAATATTATCAACCTTAAAATCAATGACACCACATTCTGCCCACTAGAAGAGTCAGCGGTAAACTTTGTGGAACCCAACTCAATCTATATCTCCAATCTCCCTGTCAATGTCCTTGGCAAAGACTTCAAACCATACATGGACAAATACTTAGAAATAACCAAAAATATTATCACCACTGTAAACAAATTCTCCACCAGCCAAAACATGCCACTCAAACCATTCCAAACAATCCCCATTCCCACCACCTTTGAGATCACTCGGTATTCTCAACGTTCACTCTATGGGACTGGATATGGAGGAGATGCCATTATCCAGTTCAAAGAAAAAGAAGTGGTACAGTGGCTTACAAAAGTAGCAGAGGCAGGAGCTCTTCCCAAATACAAACTAGAATCAAATAAAATCTACCGCCAAAACTATCCACGTCCCATTATTGATCCTCTAGCAGAGAACTATAAGAGTAAGTTCAAATCAACTAAATACACACAATTATCTATAATTGATATTATTTACTATAATCATTTTCATGTTACTAATTTCAATGTACAGACAAGAAAATCAGAGCAAAAGATCCTACCTTCAAGGTCCACAAGATCCAATACAACAAAGGATAAGGTATACTCATACATTCCACAATATAGTCACATCAAAAAGAAAAAGAAAAGCAAGAAAATACAAAACAAAATAGTTAACGCATTAGCTTATATAGGATATAAATTAATATCCCTTTTGCAGATTATACTTCAATTTCAAATTTTTCCCACTGGGTTTTTTATGTCAAATGTGTACCTAATCAATAAACCAAAAAACAAATTCAGTCTCATAAATATACTGTTTTTAAATAAACTATACTATATACAAAATGCATTGTTTTTCAACTTTATTTCAGAAGAAAATACTACTCGAATAGATACAGGTTTTATTCAAAGTAATAATTTGAAAATCATATCAGTCAACATAGCAGGTGAATTGCATAAAAGAGTAAATGAAATAAAAAAATATTTAAAGCAAGAAAAGCCACAAATTATGTGCTTACTAGAAACACATACCCATTATGAAGAGTACAAAAGAATAAAAGGATTGCTAGAAACAAATAAATACAAAATACTTTTTACAGCTGCTCCTCAAAAGGAATATTATGAAAATATTAAAGCAACAGAAATAGAAAAAATTAAACAAAATAATGAATTCAATGAATGGAGAAAAAATAAAGAAATACTCGCATGGGAATCAAATTCAAAACTATATAGTAACAAATATAAAGGAGGTATAATCCTAATAATTGAAAATAATATTAGTCACCTATTTCAAGAAGTAAATATGATCCCAAATCATAGAGGAATAACACTAATTAGTAAAGAAATTGAACAAGATTTAAATATATTTCTGCACTTTATATATGCACCAGCACAAGCACAAGAAGCAACAAAGTTCTGGAATGAAGTAACTAAAGAAATTATTAAAAAACAAGCACCAAAAAATAAACATTATATAATAGGCGATTTAAATGCTCATATTGATCCTGATAAAACGCAAAGAAAAGAAAAAATTCCAAAAGGATTAAAAGAAATAATGAAAACACATAATCTAATTGACACATATGGCTATTTAAATAAAGATAATCAATATACTTTTATGAGAATTGAACCAAATAACAGAAACACAGTTAAAACAAGAGTAGATTACATCTTAGCACCAATGTTTTCACAAACATGCTGGTGTTTTCCAAAAATATACAGAATGAATCAAAGATTATCAAGAGATCACAAAGCAATTGGCATAACATTAAATTTTAAATCATATAATTACAAATACTTAAAGAAAGAAACAGAATATATTACTAAAAAGATATTAATAAAAGATTTATCAAAGGAAAGGCTACAAAAAATAGAAGAAGAACTTGATAAAGAAATAAATTGGGAAGAATGGGAACTTGTTATAAATCTCCCAGAGAATAAAGTTGTATTAGAAACATTATATTTTAGATATATAAGCTTGTTATGGAATATAATAAATAAACAAATACCTGTTAAAGAAAGCAAAAATAATATAAAAATAAAACCTCCAAAACCAAATAAAAGTATTGAAAAACTGGAAAATCAAGAGCAAATACTTTGCAAAATGATAACAATGGTTGAAGAAAATATTACTAATCAACACATATCAAATAAATTAAAAAATTATAATGATAGATTAATACAAGAATATAAAATAGATGCAAGTGTTGAAAATCTAAACAATATAAAACAAGAAATATATTACAAAATACATGTTGTAAGAGAAATTCTTAAAATACAAAGAAAAGAAATAGTACAAAGATTCATAACACAAAGAGTAGAAGAAATAAGAGATAAAAGAATTAATAATCCTACTGAGTTCTTTAAAAAAGCACAGCCAGATAACATGTTCAACTCACAACAGCTGTGGACAGTAGAATATGAAATAACTAAAAATAATAAAAGGAAAATAATAACTACAAGTAATGCAGAAATAGTAAAGAAGAAAGTCAAAGAAGCATGGGAAACAGTTTTCTTATCAGGAAAAAGAAAATCAAGTGATGATCACACAGTTTTTCATACAAAAAAATTTAAAGAAGTAAGGAAAAAAATAAAAGGCAAAGATCAAACATTAGTCCAACTAATAACAATGAATGAGTTAGATACAACTATAAAAAATCTTAGCAATAACACATCCCCAGGACCAGATAGAATACCAAATGAAATCATTAAAATATTTTCCAGAAATAAAAAATTCAAGAAAATTTTACTCAAAATACTTAATACCAGCTTAGTGCAAAAGAAAACACCAGGAGCATGGAAATCATCTCATATTTTTACTGTATATAAAAAGAAGAATCCTAATAATCCTTTAAATTACAGACCAATAGCATTACTAAATACTACATATAAAATATATAGCTCAATAATTACCAGTAGACTCTCAGAGTTTATGGAAAACAATAATTGTTTTTCTAATATGCAAGGAGGATTTAGAAGAGATAGACCCACTTATGCCAAAATATGGGGACTTAAAAATATTATAGAACACTCTATACGTGAGAATAGAGAACTACATGTAACATACATAGATATACAAAAAGCATATGATTCAGTAGAATTCTGGGCACTAGAACTAGTACTTGAGAAATATGGCTTTAATACACATTTTATAGATATAATATCAGATATATGCAGGGGTACAACATGCAATGTTATACTGCCATATGGATTATCAAATGAAATAAATATAACAAGAGGAGTAAGACAAGGATGTCCCCTATCTCCTGTCTTATTTATTATGTATCTGGAACCTATTATGCTTCAAATAGAAGAGAGTAATAGAGGATACACTATAAATAATAGAAATATACCAGGAGCAGCATATGTAGATGATATGGTGCTTCATACAAATAGGAATTCAGATATGCAAATACTTGTATATATGGTACAGAATTATTTTGATTTCGTAGGTCTGCAGATGGCTGCAGATGGACGAGACAAAACAATTTATACAAATAACCTAGAATGGACAATACATGATATCTACATAAAAGACAAAGAGGGAGAGTTAGTTAAAGTACCCTTTTATGAATCATCAGAATCATATAAATACCTAGGTCTTTGGATTAACCTAGACCTAAATTGGAAAAAACAAGAACAAATTTCAAACTTTACTTTAAATAAATCTTTAGCTTTTTTATATAAAAAGTGTTTCAATGCGACACAAACAATAGAAATATTAAATCTAGTAGTATTTCCAGCTATTACATATAGAATGAACTTCATGTACTATAATGAAGCAATGCTAAAACAGTGGGACAAACAAGTAAAAAATCTAGTAGGATATAAACTGAGAGAAAATCAAAATATAGGTAGTAATCATTGGATACTACCATTTAAATACTATGGATATGGA
>DASQLB010000085.1:0-11330 GCA_035630235.1 Nitrososphaeraceae archaeon
TAACAATCTCTAATAAATGAAATTTAATGTTCAGGGAATCAGCATATGCTATTCTTTACTAATATTTTGTTTTGCTAATTTTGTACATACTTCTAAATGATTATGTTCTTCTTTCAATATCTTTCTAACTTGAGTCCCAAATTTCCTACTTTTTACTTCTTTTGCAACAGAAGCAAGAACTTCATAATGAGTAACTTCAGCACCTTCAGCTAAACATAAGAATTCCAAAGCCTCTTGTGTATTAGGTTCTTCTCCTAGATAGATTTCCATAATTTTTGATGCTTTTTGTGCAGTTTCTTCAGAAACAGAATTAATATTCTCAACGTCAAATCCTTCATTTTCTGCAATTTCTTCAATTAGTTCTTCCATTTCTCTTTGTTGTTCGTTTGCTTCCTCTTTCATAGGTACTAGTTTTTTTTCATGTTCTGCTTTTAGCAATCCTTTTGATTTGAGTTCTACTACAGCTTTTTGAGCAGCTTTTTCTAGACCGATTGCTTCACCGATTTTTTGTTCTATTAATTCTTTTTTTACGACCAACTAAATTTCATTCTTAATATTGCAATAAAGTTAATAACGATATTAATAAATGATATAATAATAATTATCAGAGAACTTATTTCATGGTGTTAGAATTTTAATAGGAGAATTATCCTCTAAAACTCCTACTTGAAAATAATTTTGATAATAAAAATAAATGTTAAAAATGTTTATGCTGGTTCTTTAGAATCGTCTTTACCTGTGTTTTCTGCAGCTTCCTCTCGTAAATTTTCTGCAGGACCTGTAGTTGAAGGATCTGATTCTGCAGAGCCTACCTTTTTCTGATTTTTTTGTGCTGATTCTAATTCCTCACTTTTATTTTGATTATTATTTTCCTCGGAATAACTCATAATTATCTATGCACAACAAAGGTTAAAGATGTTATTGTATTACAATATTTTAAAATTTGTTTTAAAATCAAAAAAAATTATTTAATGTACTAAAAGAATTGATAGTTGATTAAAGCCTCAACATAGGTTTACAAGAGTTGATAAATACAATATACGTTATAAATGAAATACCATCTCTTAAAAAACTTCTCTCATCAAATATGGAAAATTTCCATTATTTTTTATTTTTGTATCCAACAATGAAATAACTTGGATTTTGTTTTCTACTTCATAAAATGAAATTGATGGCCCAAGAAATTTACTATATACAATTAATGCTTTCAGGTTATATTTGATATTTTTCTGAGGTACCTGCTCTTTTCATAAAGTCAAAGAATTGTACGAGTAATTGTTTATTTTCCGAATTGACAACATCTCTTTGTATATTGTTGATTGTAGTAGATAACTTAACTGTCGTCTTTCTTAAACCTCCTTCTTTTCTCTATGCTTATTGTATTGATAAAACATGTATATGAACCCGAATACATAAGGGGCCCGTCGGGAGTAATACCGATAGCGGTTCAAAAAGAAGAGTCCAATGTAAAGATAGTATAACCTGTATTTAGCTTTTATTGTTAGGAAATTATTTTAATATAAAATAAAAAAGATATAGAATAAAAATTGTTATTGTAGGGTTTATTATTGTATTAATGCGTAATATACTCGTTTATGTTAATGAATGCTAAATTTGGATGAAACAACATATTATGAAAGTTATTTTCATTCATTATTGTATATTGTGGTACCCTTCCGCTCAACTTTTTTTGTTATTATGTAGATATTTTCTGCCACGTTATTCCTAACAATATGAAGTAATTGTGCTATTCGAATAGGTTTTTTTATAAACGTAAATTTAGAAGTATTGCATTCTACCGTATCATATGCTGACATTAAAATCACCTTAAGTTCAGGATTGAGTCGTTTTAGTTTGGTACATAATTCATGACCGTTAAGCTTAGGCATACGATAATCAGAAAGTATCAATCCGTATTCGTGAATTGTTTTCTCTAAAGAGTTGAATGCTTGTATTGGGTCAGTAAAAGCACAAACTTTAAAGCCGTTATTTTTCAATGCTTCTTGAAATAGATTCACCAAATCTACTTCATCGTCAATGATAGCTATAGTTTTGGCTGATGCCATTCTACTATTACTATAAGAGATATAAAAAATTATTTAAATTTTATTTTGATGTTTTTTATAATTTTATAGGAGTGAAGTAATTTTTTCAATCAAATCTGTATAAAACGTAAGATATGATAATATAAAATTATAATTATATTGTACAATAAATTAACATTTTAGATAATACTCATAATCTAGTTAAAGTTAGATACTAGGAATATTTTTTTTGACTATCTCAATTAGTTTACTCATTATTAGTGGTTTAAAATAGACCTGTAGTTGTAAGGGATTATTACCTACATCATTAGCTGCTGTTATAATAATTATCATGATAGAGGTGTTTACTTCTGCTTTTTTTCCAAGTCACAACCATCTATGTGGTTCATTTTATAGTTAAATATTAGTAAAAGCCATAGCCATCGTAGTAGGAGCAAATGATATGTAGAAGGCTATGGTATCTCGAAATGGGTTGGATTGACTGGATTTTTGTTTCGAGTAAATATCAGTGTCAATTATATTATATAATAATTAAAGATAATTTATTGGTAAAAGAAATAATAAGCCATAACTTATCACTAATTATTGATTTCAAAGAATCATCATAGTTGTTGGTTTATTACTATTTATTTCTTGACGAGATAATAACCAATCAATCTTATTTTTTAGGTCTTTCAATAATACAGGCTTGTATAAAACAATTTTTTCAATATCAATAATGCCTTTTTGTAATTGTTGAATATAGTTAATATCAGCAGTAGTAAGACAAATTATTACATTATTATCAATTTCTTTTATTTTGTGATATAATGTCATTCCATCCATCTTTGGCATTTTCAAATCAAGTAAAATCAAATCGTGACTATTCTTTGTAAAGTTATTTATTGCTTCGATAGGATTGGTATATGCATCGACATTATAACCATTACTTTCTAAATATATGGTAAATAAATCAGTGATGTATTTATCATCATCTATTATCAATATTTTTGCTTTAGAGTTTGACGTATGAACTCACTTTAGATTAAATAAGCAATATTATTTATTAGGATTAGAGACAATTACACTATTATCTCATTTAAAAGTAAAATTAACATTTTGAATTATTCAATATTAATTTTATATTATTACTAGGTTTTTTGCTGAATATCGATTGTTGAAATTAATTCTTGAACTTCATTTTTTAATCTATCAAGATATACAGGCTTTTCTAATATTTTATCTATCATCGTAATGTATGATTTATCGTAAGGAAGATTGTCTTTTATAAAAGCACTAATAATTATAGTTTTTATTTTATAATCAGTATCTTTTTCTTTTATCTTTTTTATTAAATCTATTCCAGACATTTGAGGCATTTTATAATCTGTAATAACTAAAGAACAATTATTTGGATTTTGATAAAAATATTTTATTGCTTTAATTGGATTATCAAAGGAAATTGTATTAAAACCATTTGATGTCAAGTATTCACTAAATAAATCGAGAATATCTTTTTCATCGTCTACCAATAGGATATAAAAATCGTTATTGTTAGATGATACCAATACTATTATTATAGCTATTGCAGTTAATAAATAATTCTAAAAATTATCTTTAATTTAGGCTTGTTAGGCACTATTAAGAGAATTCTATAATGAGTAATATTAGATACTTTTCTATCGAAATTCTTTATTATATATTTCGTTTATGCCTTTTCTAGTTATCTTATATATTCTATAATCCACATTTCCAGGCTTGAAGCTATCTTGCATTATTAAACCAGCTGATTGTAATTCACTTAAGTATTGCCCGATTTCTTTAAATGGAACGTTAGCTTTTGCAGTTATTTGAGTATCTTTTACAGTTGAATTTGTATCATTATGAGTTAAATCGCTGATAATAGTCAAAATCCTTCTTAATTCATCTCTAATAGACATAACAAATCTTGTTAACAACTTTATATAAAGTAAAATAAGGCTTAATATCATTAAAAAAATTAAAATCAATGATATCCTATTTAACAATCAATTATAGAATTTGGAAAACCCAGTCTTTCTAAACAGGAAATCAAAAAAAATATAAATTAATCTCTAATAACCTAAGAGAAAAATTATTGGGTTTGACTATTTGTACTTTGTTTAAAATGGCTAAATATTATAAAATGTAATTTATCATATGTCAACTTCAATTGACTGGACTGAATTAATTAAAGATAGAAAAGGAGTCATGACTAAAGATAACCAATCTTGTGGAAATATAATCGGAGAAGATGACGAAAATATAATTATCGAAGAGGGTGCAGTGCGTCAACACTTTTACAAAGTTCCAAAATCAGCAGCAGGAGCCTATAATGGTGCTGAGTTAACCTTAAACATTTCATATGATGAATTAAAAACATATGAAGAGAAAGATGAGGATAAAGGAATAGTAGAATCAGTTACAGGAACAATTAAAGATAAAACAAAATCATTAAAAGAAAAAACTGTTGACAAACTTGACGATCACAATGACGAGCACCAACAACAAATTAAAGAAACAAGGGTTAATCAAGATATACAAACCTCGACAAATACAAATACTCTAAATAGAGAAAATCGAGGAAACGAATTAAATAGAAACATAGATAGTGGCGAAAAATCAGATGAAAGTTCTACAAATGTAGCTTCTTCATTTACTTGCGAAAAGTGTAACACAAAATTTACAAGTCGCCAAGAACTAAAAGAGCATTTTTCATCTCAACATTAATTTTTTTTTATACTAATTTTTTGTAAAGTAAATTTAAAACTTATTTCTATTTTTAATCTTTCAAAGTAATTCATCTTTATCCTTTTCATAAAAGAGTAAAATAGCAATAAGTTAAAGTTAAAATACTTGGATATCGATTTCTATAAGATTCTTATCAAATCATCTTATTGGATGTTGTACGTCCATTGTTGTCAATGGCAAATAAGCCTAAAGTAGATTAAATGTTTTTTACTAAAGAATATTAGTATTGCCTAGAGAGTTGGTTTCATAGAAACGGCTAGAATAATCCACCTCCTCCTCCACCTTTACCTTTTAGGCTATCTAATATGTTATCCAAAAATCCGTCTCCTTCTTCTTGTCCTTGATTTTCTTGTAGTTGTTTCCGTCTTGTGTTTTCTCTTATCACATTTACTGCTTCTTGATAAACCTGTTTTCCTTTTTCTCTATCTCCATTACAGCAATCTCTAGATATTTGTTCAATAACTTCATCTTCAGATACATTTTCCTGAGTAGTAGTAAATCTTTGTTTTTCGTCATTTGAAAACATATTTGTTATACTAGATGGTAACATTGACATAAATCCTGATGCTCTTTGTGGTTCAGCATTTCTTAACAAAAACTTTGATACCAAAGATAGTCCCATACTAGCCACACTAGAAGAAAGTCCGCTTCTTTGTGAAAATAGCCCTAATATATCATCCAGCATATTAACCAATATACAATAAGTTTTATAATAATTACATACTTTTTTGTTTAGTCTAAGTTCATAATATTGATAGGGTCAAGAAAAATATTGGAATTTATATTGTATATATTTTCCTAATCTCTGTCCACATTTGATGTATCTAATTCTTCAAATGTGACGTCTTCAGTTACTTCTTTAGTATCAGTAAAAGCCTTCTTTTTTATTACTGCCTCTTCTTAAACGTAAGGCTTTTTTGTAACTTCAGCTTCTTCTCTCTTAAATGGTATTTTTATATTCTCTTCTTATTTTATTGGGCTTGTGCTTCTGTTTGCCCACCTGCATATCTTCTTTCTATACTTGCTCCTCAAACTATATTTTTCCTATTTAACCACTAACTTTTTTTCCTTGATTTTATCTTAGAGAGACCATATTGAATGAGATATTTTTGGTCATTGATTCCTTTGGATTTGTAATAATATTTGCTAACTATATATGAAATTATATACCATATTGCACTGTTTACTATAATAGTAAATAAAAAACCATAATAATATGTCATAATAATTCCAGTAATTGTACCTCCTATCAGAAAAGGGATTTGTCGTTTTATTATTGACTTCAAAATTGCATCCAATTACTATTATTATATACTAGATAACATGATATAATAGAATATAAGAGTGAATAATACAATTAGAGAATTGTTACAACAATAAATTAAAAAACAATCTATACTCTTTTAAAAATAGATAACATGATAATTTAATAATCTAATAATCTGAAGGAAATTCCATTATTAACATAGATATTCATATTTATTATGTTGTCTAATTATAATAAATGGATATTATTGGCGTAAATTCATTTATTTTTACATTTGTTTCAACTTTACAAATGAATGGAACATCTGTAATTAGTCCTGTCTCCAATACACTAAATCAACTATTTTCTCAAATTGTTGAATCTATACCCAAAGTAATTGCAGCAGCTATCATTCTTCTTATAGGCTATATCATAGGTAAGGTTGTAGGTTGGGTCATAAGGAAAGTATTAGAAAAAATGAATTTTGAAACCACAATACAAAAAACAACATTAGGAGAAACGGTCTCTCGCTCAGGATGGAATATGACTAAAATCATATCAACTGCAGCTAGCTGGTTTATCTATCTATTCTTTATCGTGGCTGCGGTAAATGCCCTACAATTTACACAATTATCAGAAGCACTCTCTAGTATATGGTTATGGATACCAAACCTTATCGCATTCATAATAATATTAGTAATAGGGTCAATAATTGCTGATTTTGTTGGTAACTGGATTCAAAGAGAACTTCCTAAGAGAGGTGTTCCAGCGGGCAAAGCAATAGGAATGGGAGTTAAGGGAATTTTATATGCAATAATTTTTGTGACCGCGATAACTCAATTGCAAATAGGAGCTGGAATCCTGAATATGGTGATAACTGCACTTGTATGGGGAATAGCTGCTGCTATCGCTATAGGATTAGGAGTAGCATTAGCAAATGCTCTTAAGGATATACTTCCTGGAGTTATCCATAGTACTACCAATATACATTCTACTCTAAAACCAGGACAAAAAATAAAATTTGAAAAACATAGTGGAACTATAAAGGAGGTAGGAGCATTCCAGATAATTTTAGAAAATGAGGAAGGTCAAACTGTAATAATTCCAACTAAATCAATTGTTGATAAAGATATCATCGTAGAAAGTGGACCTGCTCCAGAAACACCCGAAAAGAAGATGCAGCAAATGGTCGAGCAAGCAGAAAAGAAAGAGAAAGAAGGAGAAGAAGGATAAACAACAAAATCATAAAGGCAAGTAACGACATCAAAAACATTATTTATTTGTCTTGTTTATTATATTTCATTAATTTTTTCATTAGATTTTCTTTTACCTGTTTCCATTCTGGTTTTATAATACTGTAACAAACTGTGTCTCTTATCCTTCCATCTCTCATTATCTTATGATGACGTAAGATACCATCTTGTTTGACACCTAATCGTTGTATTGCTTGACGTGAAACTGTATTGAGAACATCAGTACGAATTTCTACAGCTATACATGTTAATTTTTCAAATGCATATTGTAACATCAATAATTTGGCTTCGGTATTAACATATGTCTTTCTCCAAGATTTTGCTATCCAAGTATGTCCAATTTCAAGTCTATGGTTTTCGTAGTCAATATTTAGATAACGAGTAGTACCCACAATTGTATTAGAAGATTTATGTATCGTTATAAATGGCAAAATTAAACCTTTTGAGCTCAAGTCTAAGATTTCTTGTATGTACTTTTCTATTTCATTTAAATTTGGAAATTGAGAAAACCGATTATTCCATATTTCTCCATCTCTTGCTGCAATAGAAAGACCGTCTATATCTTCAATGGATGAAGGTCGTAATATGATATATCGTCCCACAAGCGTTATTGGTTCAATTGTTAGCACATAATTTGTAAAACCAAAAATAAATATAAATTGAAATACGATAGAACCCTATCCTAAAAATAGTTTAGATTATTTGAAGGCAAATTAGTGAATATTTGATTTATTTATTTATTTATTTTCATTCTTTATTAAAAATCGGATATTAAGATAAATTAATTAGAACTTTGCTGAGGGAGTAGAAATATTCCTGTATTTTTTATTTATAATGATAATATATTAATTTTATATTGCTCATTACTAGGTATACAAATAATCAACTCTAACTTTTAAAACCTAATTCATAAAGTGCAATTGCAGAAGTCAAAGAATTTACTGCAATTTTGTTTAACCACATTAAACATTAGATGGAAAAACACCAGCAGAAGAAACGGGATTAAATATAAAAGGTTGAAAGCAATTAATTAAAATGCACACGCTCACAAAATTAAAAGAAATCCAAAATAAGGAAATAGAAACTATAAAGCTGAAAACAAAATGACATCAAGAAGGGCTTTAGTTTCTTTACCTGATGGTGTTTGGAAAATAATTGATAATGAGCTTAAAGGTCAGATTGGAGATGGAGATTCAGAAGTTATCAGAAATATTGTAATTGCTTATCTAACAGAAAAAGGCTATCTGTTAAAAAGGAATAAACAACAGAATGACCAACTTGCAGCTGAAATCGATATACATGATAACATGATTACTTCTTTGGCTGAGATTCTGGAATAACGTGGACAACTCAACCATGAAGAATGGGATACTATAAAGATTCACACCGTAACACTACAATAAGTGTTAGAATAGCAAATAAAAGACAAAAGAATCCAGACTTGTATTGATAATCTCATAAAATGGGAATTTTTACTTATTTCTAAAATGGTACCCGCTGAAAAAAACGATACTGAGACACGGTTATATGTACTAACACCATTAGGAAAACTAATTTTACTAATAGTTAAAGCTAATTTTTCCAATAAAGAAAAACACAATGCAATAAAGGAAATTATAGACATAGTTAATTCTATTAAAGAACAAAATGATTCTGCCATAGTTCTTTTTATAACAAAGTTGTTGAATCAATTATGGGAAAATAATAAGAAAAGTTCCATTATCCATCATTTGGAGAGATTATTAATGCTGGAATTAAATAATGGAAATGATTTCCTATCGCATTTGTTAGGAATTAAGTATTTTATATATTGGTTTATCATGGACGAAGAATTATCATTCAAAATTTTAGAAAATTTAACAGAGGATAAAAGGAAAATAATTTTAGTTAATTTAAAAACTGAGGTTGAATACTATTATCAACAAAACT
This sequence comes from Nitrososphaeraceae archaeon, assembly GCA_035630235.1. Lineage (GTDB taxonomy): Archaea > Thermoproteota > Nitrososphaeria > Nitrososphaerales > Nitrososphaeraceae > TH1177. Next base: position 9,222 of record DASQLB010000085.1, read on the forward strand.
ATCTTTTAAAAGATAACTATTGTCTTAAAAATAATTGTAAACCATTTATTATTAACAATTTCAATTATGGAGATTTAATTGGGAAAACGGGGAGGAATGTCTCATTTTGGAAAGAAGCATTGTGGTTATTGTGGTTCTGATTTTTTGATATCCGACATAATAATACACGTTAGTGCTACTGAATTCACACCAGCCTATGATAGAAAACACTGCCCTGATTGTAATAGAATAATGAGAAGCAGACCAAGAGGGATATCTAGAAGGAATAGGATTGTAGCGAGGATTTAATATTATTTACGAACTAATTTTTATTAAAATTAGAGAGATTACCACTTATTATAGATATCCAGTTGGTAGCATTATTCATGAAATCTCGTTAATCTTCTAGCTTCTCAAAGAAAAGATTAGATACAGTTACTCAGTTTGGATCTCAATAATTTCCAAACAATTCACACACTTCCAAGTCTGTTAGATATAGGGTTCATATTCTAGTTAGAAGGGATAGAATATAATATCATATACAAGGAGTCATACGCTAATGCCAGTGAAATTAACTCCGATAATCAAAAATTGCGTTTCTATCAATTCTATAAATTCCATTAGACTTTGATATTGAGGATTTAAAAAAATGACATACTAATTGATATGACATAGAAAATACAGGTAATTCAATAAATTAAAGACACATGAGAAAAGCAACAAAAGATTGTTTGTATCTTTTTCCATGATTGTCTATATAGTTGTAACATAATCTATTTGTTAAGGTAAACAAAGCTTTCGAGTTCCAGTTGTGTTGCTTTATTTAAGAGCTCATCAGCTAGTTCATTTTCCATTTCTCTTTTCATAGATTTGGCCAATCTTTTATAGAATTGTGCTTTAAGCATTGGTATGTTCTCAGGCTTTATTATATTTCTTGCCAGCGCGATTTCAGCAGCTTTAGAAAAAGCATCACTATCTACTCTTGCTTTTATTTGATTAAAATTACTTATTCCTATTCTCGTCCTTGAAGCTTGACATCTTACGAAATTCGGAATTCTGTATTTAGTAGGAATTAAAGAAGTATACTTAAAGTTGGCTCCAAAAGCTGACATTCTCATCCAAGAATGGAAATCTTCTGATGCTTTTTCACTAGGAAAAGGGCATTGATATGCAAATTTTATACGTACTGCTGTAGAAGAAGTTATATTAGTAATGCCAGTCTCTGTTCCCATTTTTATCCAAATATCATCGCCTTCTAACGGATTTTGCAAATGAGATTCTAAGATTTCTAAAATTGGTGAAGAAATTTTTTCGGTAGGTGTTACCATATTATTTTCATCAATTACTTCAAACGTAGAATAAACTACATCAATATGAGGATTCTCTAAAAATATTTTTTTAACAACTTCTAACCTTTTTGGATGAGATATATCATCAGAGTCATTGAAAAGTATTAAAGAATGACCGCGTTCTAATGCCTTGAGGACTCCTAAATTTCTGCTTATTCCTGCACCGACATTTTGTTCTAGAAAAATTACATCAATTTTTGGATAGTATTTTTGCTTTAACTGAATTAAATAGTCATAGGTCGCTTCATTAGGAGTCATATCAACTACAATAATTGCACACCAATCCTCATCAGTTTGTGAAAATAATCCTTCGATTGTCTCAGCAATAAATAGCTTTTTTCTTCCTTGTTCTTGTTCATATCCATCTGCATAATGAGGAATAATAAAAGCACTTGAAAACTCCTGTCTTTTACTTGTTTTTATCATTTTAATCTTTTATATGTTTCCAGACTACCAATTCTTTTTTGAGTACTTTATTCTTGTGCATGTCTTATGTAAGCATCTTTGCAATGTCCAGAACAAAAATTACTACTATAATAATTATTGTTTAAAGATGAACCACAATTAAGACACTTGACGATTTTATTATCGCTCATCTCTATCTTTACGCCACCATTATTACCAATGCAGGGCAATACAATATTCCGTTTTATATTGTGTAATTTATCTACCTGTTATTTACCAATATTCTGTTTTGCTAATTTTGTACATAATTCTAAATGATCATGTTCTTCTTTTAAGATATTTCTAACTTGAGTCCCAAATTTCCTACTTTTTACTT
>DASQLB010000086.1:0-2033 GCA_035630235.1 Nitrososphaeraceae archaeon
TATAATAGATCAATTGATTTCTGATGAAGGATATAATACAGAAAAAAATGGAATTCAAATAATTCATGATACATACTTTGATACAAAAGATGAAATTTTAAAAAACCACGAAAGTGCATTACGTATTAGAGAAATCGAAAAACAAGATTCTATAATTACTTTAAAAATATTAAAAAATACTACTAAAAATTATTCTGAAAGGATAGAGTTAGAAGACACATATTCAAAAGAAATGCTCAACCAAATTATTGCTAAAATAAATTCCCATCTCAGTATAAATATTGGTAACACATCTCTAAAAGATGATAATACCGATCCTAAACTAAATTTAATCAATTTAGGTTTTAAAATAATTCAAAATCGACGAACTCAACGAAAAATTGTAAATGCTACCGGCAAAAATTCTTCTCAAATAGAATATGAATTTGTGTTTGATAAAACTACATACATTTTTGAAAATCATAATAGTAGTATAACAAGTATAGAATTAGAAATAGAATTGAAATTTTCAAAAAATATTACAATTCTTGATAATTTTGTTAGGAAATTAAAAATGAATCCATCATTGAAATTTTGGCCTTATAATAAATTATTAACAGGAAAAGTCATAGAGATATTATTGAACAATCATGAATTAAAAGAAAACAAAGATTATGATGATAGAAAGATTCTAACTATATCAGGGTTAGAGAAGATAGAAGTATATATAAAATCAAAAAAAATATAAATTAATAATATTAAAACTTGTTTATCGACATTTTTAGCATCCTCTTAAATTAATATAATATAAATAATAAATCTTTGAGTAAGTAGATTGAATTACATTATTATATCCTTTAATCTTTACCGGTTGAATATTTCTAGATGTCATTAAGTCCCAAAATTCTTTAAGCTTATTTTTTTATAACGTATTACAAATCATATTATTTTAACAATCTGATGTTTTATTGTGGAGAAACATGTGTTCTAATTTTGGTTCGAATATGACAATTAATAAATTGAATCATAAATTATGTATGTTATTTTAATAAATCCAAACGATTTGCTTTAACGATACAAATATAACAAAACCTAGTGAGACATGAGAATATAATAGATTAAATTTATAATAATTTTATGATTAAAATATGCTTAAAATTAGAGAGATTATATTTTTTATCATTTATAGAAATATAATATTTTAACGCTATCGACTCGTTTCTTAACCTAAAAACCAAAGAAATGACAAAATCTTAACCGAGTAATCTATTTATATTAAAGTTAATTTATAAAAAATAAAAGTGTCTTATAACCCTTCTGAATATTGGCGTGAACGTGGAAAAGTATATAAAAAAAACTTTCGATACGACAAGGATAAGCGTTTGCAGGAAGAATTTTTGTTGACACATTTAAATGGTATTTCTGGATCGTTTAAATCAGTATTAGAATTAGGATGTGGATTTGGTCGTATCACTAAACTTTTATTGACTAACTATGATAATATTACTGAATATTTAGCTGTAGATATCTCGCCTGATCAAATTGAAAATGCAAAAACTCTCATATCTTCTGCGAAAATATCTAATAAAGTCAAATTAGACTTTCTTGTATCTGATATTCAATCTCTAAAACTGGATAAACAATATGATCTGGTTATCCTCTCTGAAGTTCTTTTGCATATTCTTCCAACCGAAATTGACTCTATTGTAAATAAATTAATATCCTTGACCAAAAGACATATTATTAATATTGATTGGTATGAAGACCAACCTCCAAAAACTCAGGCACCTCATAATTTTATTCATCAATATGAAGCATTATACAAAAAATATACAGAACCTTCTACTATAATAAAACGAATCCCAATCAAAAGAAAAAAATTTATGAGTACAGTTGATACAAAACAATCAATTTTTCATGTTATTTTAGAAACAAATCCAAATTAATATTTAGCATATTTAGTATCACTAATTTTATAAATAGAAGTAACTAATTCTTAATTTGCTATTTTATTAATGAAATACTATTTCATTGTTAATATATAATTAATAAAA
>DASQLB010000087.1:0-2544 GCA_035630235.1 Nitrososphaeraceae archaeon
TACATTATCTTTTTTAGTGGAAGACATGTATACTATTTCATAATCAAATCATATTAAGATTAATACTATTGACTATATACTTTTCATTTCATTATATAGAAAATTGGTTTCATCTATACAAATAAACCTTGAAGATTAACAAGAAAAAATGACATGTAGAATAAAGAATATATCAAATATTTATAAATACTGAAATAAAAGTAGTCTATTATGATAAAAATACGATATTCTCGGATTTGAACTCCAACCCTGCAACTATTCGCGGGTTTATATCCACAAAAATAAACCGTAACTAATATCAGGGTACATTAGACCTGTCAAATATATTTCATATGAACAAGGTTCATTATTAGTTAATTTATTCTTCTACCTTGTATTCTAATAAGTTCATTAATCGACTTTTCATTTTGTAAAACTTGTCCATTTAACATACATATATTGCCTAAATGTATATTTGGATATTTTGGATTGTTAGCTATAGCTTCTACTGCTTAAATTAAGAGCCCAATTAGATATAAATTATTATAGCGAATATTATTTTTTGTATGCCGTCAGATGAGATTGAAAATGTTCTAATACTTCAGGGTGGGGGTTCTTTAGGTGCTTTTGCATGTGGTGTTTTTAAAACATTTGTAGAAAATAATATAAAAATAGATATAGTTGCTGGTACATCAATTGGTGCAGTAAATGCTTCAATAATATCTGGAAGTAAACTAAAAGATAATCCTGAAAAGGCATTAGAACAATTCTGGTTAGAACTAGCAGAGGGTGATGTAAACACCAACTCATCCTCTTTTACGAAGTGGTTATTAGATGGAATAACCAATCCACTAACTTCGATAGAAGATCATGCAAGAAATACTCATAGTTCACAGATTAAATCTCTGTCATCATTCTATAAATCAGCGTTTTTTGGAAATAATAAGGTCTTTATCCCACGCTGGAGTCCTCAGTATGCTTTCACCGATCCAGAATATTTTACTCCTAATAAATGGACATATTTATACGATCATTCTCCACTAATAAAAACATTAGAAAAATACATTGATTTTAGCAAACTACAACCCAATGGTAATCTTAATAGTCGATTAATAATAACTGCAGTTAATGTCTTGACAGCAGAACCACTAGTATTTGATAGTTCTACGCAACAAATAACTCCAAAACATATACTTGCTGCAACTGCTTATCCTAAATACTATTTTCAATGGGTAGAAGTAGAAGAAGGCGTGTATGCATGGGATGGCAGTTTGCTTAGTAATACCCCACTAAGAGAAGTCATTGACTGTTCGCCCGTAAAGAATAAACGGATTTTTCTAGTTGAAAATTATCCAAAAAATATTGACAAGTTACCAGCGAATTTGTTTGAAGTAGAACACAGAACACGTGACATTTTGTTTAGTGATAAGACAATGCATAATATAAAAATGTCAAAAGCTTTTACAGTCTATTTAAAGCTAATGGATGATCTTTATAATATGCTTGAAAATAATTTTAATTCACAAAACAAAGAAGATATAGAGAAATTTAAAAGAATTCGTAAAAGATATAAAAGAATATCAGAAAACCATAGTGCAGAAATTAAGGAAACGTATTATATAACTAGAGAAGAAAAAGAACCTCATCTTTATGAAAATGCTGATTTTTCAGTAGATGTTATAAAGAATTCAATAAAAGACGGACAACTACAAGCAAATCAAGTAATTAATAAAATGTCTAAATAATAGTGACAAAACTATAATATTGTTGTCACCTCTTTATTATTATTAATTTTATTAATTCTACATATTATTATAGGCATAACTAAATATACTATATTTTTATTAATAATAACAGTGTAATTTTGTCTAAAATCTATCTAACGATGAAGAAGATAATCTTAATATATTTTGTATTCATTTAATATTAGATTGAAATCAAAAATAATTTTATTAGTAGGTAAAATTAGAATATGAAATCTGCAAAAATTATTGAAATTAATCAACTTTCTTCAAATACAAGAAAGCAAAACTCCAAAACACAAAGGTTCTCAAGTGTTGGTAAAAGTTCAATCATTTGGAGTTTATCAAAGATATTCACTTATGGGAGGTTGCTTATGAAAGATGAAGCCACAAAAGAATTAAGGACGTTAAAAGATGGTAAAATTCTTCGGAGGGGTGGAATAAATACTTGACAGACTCTTCTGAATTAACAACCATAAATCCTGCAACTGAAGAAATTCTCAACAAATATACTGTAATGACAACAGAAGAGGTGAATGCAATTGCAAAGAAAGCTAAAGAGGCTTATAAAGAATGGGAGAGAGATGTAGACAAAAGAATTGACTCTCTTTATGATGTTGCTAAAGAATTAAGAAAGAATAAAGAAAATCTTGCTAGAACAGCTACAAATGAAATGGGTAAGGCAATAAAAGAAGCGAGGGCTGAGGTTGATAAATGTGTATGGGCTATTGAATATTTTGCAGATAATGGAAATAACTTTATTCATGATGAATCTTTTAATACTGATGCAAGAAAGAGTATTATAAAATTTGAAGCACTGGGT
>DASQLB010000088.1:0-6773 GCA_035630235.1 Nitrososphaeraceae archaeon
TAGTCCTAAAATCTGAGTTCCTGCTACTCCAAAAAGAAGTAATAACGCTGCTGCTGTTATTATAGCAGTTTTGGATACAGTTTTATGTTCTGCTTTTTCTAACTTTTTTGTGAATGCTATGAATAAAGGGATGTTGCCGATTGGATCAATAACTACGAATAATGCTATGACAGAGGTAATTATATCATTTTGAAAAGTATCTGATACGCTAAGTAAATCTTGAAGAGTTTGGAAAACAGATATCAACGGTTCAGTAAACAACCTATAGAAACAATAATTTATTATAATAAGTTAATGTAGCGAAAAACATTTGCGAAATCAGTTTAGAGACATTTGTTTACTTAGAAAAGAAGAAATGAATTATCATAATATATCACTGGTTCAAATTAGTTATTTCATCTTTGATATGAGATCTATCTAACCAATTAACTTGTTCACCAAATTAACGTTATAAAGCTTTAAAATAATATAATCTACAAACTATACTAGTAATCTCAGAATAAGAAAAACATTAAGTTCAAATAAAATAAAATAATTATTTTAAATAGCAGGCTATATTATTACAAATAATCTAGCATGGAAAATATTAACAAACCTATTGAGTATCTTGTATGCATCTATTGTAATGAAAAAAATGAAAATAAGCTATTAAAGAATGTATTTAAAAATAAAGTCGTATGCAAAAGTTGTTATGATATTGTAGTTGAAATGACAAAACCTTATCGAACTAATAGTTATCAATATTAACAAAGATATTCGTTTACTATCACTATTAATCGCAAATCGTACTACTTAAAGAAATAATGAAAAAGGAATGAAATTTAACTAACAATTCTAATAATAGAGTAGATCAGAGGTAATAATCATCCCGTTGTAGTAATTTATTCTTTTATCTTTACTTGCTTACTCTGTCCACTTAATTTATCTAAATCGTTGTTAGAATACTGGTATTTACAGCAAATCTGTTTAGTAAGATCCACAGAACCTAAACATATAATTTCTTATGAAGAATTTTTATGAACAAATCATTATTCATTACAACACCATTTCCACAAGAAATCGATCGTAGATTTAGTATCTCGAAAGATTTTTGTTTCTTTTGATATAACGTTATGAAAATCAGACGAAACTTCCAGAGGAGTATTATTGAGTATTATTATACTCCTTATACCTGCTTTGTTCGCTGCTTCAACTCCTAAGGGGGCATTTTCTACTACTATACAATCTGATGATTTTATATTCATTTTTTGCAATGCTAAAACAAATGGTGTAGCATCAGGTTTGCCCGCTTTAACATCTTCTCCCGAAATTACTACGTCAAAATTCTTTAACCCGATCATTTTATCAATAGTTAGTTCTATCTCTTTCTTTGCTGCACCAGTCACAATTGCTTTTAAACAATTACATTTGTTTAATACTTTAATGAGGTCGTAAACTCCTTCAATAAGTCGGGTATCTTCAATTTCTTTAAATACCTCCTTCTTTCGTTCACTAATTTTTTCTATTAATTTGTGATCCAGTTCTTTGTTTATATTATTTGTTTTAAATATCTCCTTTATCAATTGGTTCGAAGGCATACCCTCTAATTGATAAACTATTTTTTTGTCTATTACATAGTCAGTTTCCTCTTTTATGGCAATTTTCATTGCTTCAGCGTGAAAGGGCATTGCATCTATTAAAACACCATCCATATCGAAAATTATTCCCTTCATATTTTTATACAATAGAGAGCACAGATGATATATTAATATGAATCAAAGCTGGAAAACAAAGTTGAAAACGCTAATGGTTAGCTAATATTTTATTATAATTATAGTAATTATAAAATAGGATATTAGATAAATAGATTATGAAGAGAATCATATAATCATTTAATCAATTAGTTCCATAGGTGCAATTCCTTCATGAGGTAATATCTATTTTGTAGTGATTTATTGTGTTCCTTAACTTTTGTCTTTCACATCATTCTCTTCTTAAATTATTTCAAATCCTTTTTTTCCGACATATATTATAAGAGTAAATACAAAAACCTTCTTTTTAATAAATAATTAATTCATCACCATAGCCTCTACTCCTATTAGTTCGGAGCAATTACAATAGAGTAGTAGGCTTATCGTCATGGATCGTTGTTGGCAGAATTATGTGTAATATACTATATTAATAATAATATTTAATGATTTGATCTATAATATCTTTTATAGAATAGTCATAACCTGGGTTGGGCCTTGCAGATCCGGTATGGTTATAAACTATGAAAATTCTAATGCTATCTTATTTGTGATGAAGAATAGTAATATGTTTTAATTATTAATAAATTAAAAAATCGGTAAACCTAGTTAATCCGGTAGTATTAATACATTGACATTCCCAGAATAAAGAAACCTAGAGCGTTAAATGATTCTAAATTAGACCTTTCCAGAATATGACAAAGATGATTTTTCCATATTTGTTGAGATCTTTTTAGGGTTGGTAACTTCAATAGTTTTGCATATTATATTCTCAATAATTGAAAACCTGTGTTGAGATTTATATCAACACTTGATAATTCTTAATTTAAGAATTTTTTTTTATTATTATTTATTTTTAACTATTTTATTTTAGATTATTTAAAGAATAGGTTTGCAGTCCTTTTGAATTAAGACTAAAGAGATAAATCTACAGTAATATTATATTAGGCTCAATTAATCTTTATTATGATTATTTATGGCGTTTTTTAACTACTTTAAATCTTTTACAAGCAAATTTCAAAACGGAATACAACTTACCTTAAATATATTTTTTACAGTGAATGTATAGAGATGTTTACTAAATCTATTGCCATAATCGATGATGATCCAGATTTATTAAATCTATTTAGCGAGGCATTACAAATGAGCGGCTATAATGTTTCTAGTTTCAGTGACCCTAGTTTAGCATATCAACAAATTAAGGAAAACTCTAATGAATATTCATTATTAATTATAAACGACAAAATGCCCAAAATAAATGCGTTATTTCTTAGTACCAAACTCTTAGAAGTAAATCCAAAACTAAATGTAATACTATTAAGTAATTTCAAGGATTTCAAATACAATTATAAATTCAACATTCTCAAAAAACGTGTATCAATATCTAAATTAATTAATGCTGTAAACGAAAGTATATCAAATTCTCTTTCCCATGATGATAAACTCTAATTCTTTATAATGCTAGTAAAGAAGAACTATAACCTGCTAGTATGAATGGCTATCAGAGATACTAGACTAATATATTTCAAATAACAGATTAGTGGTTTCCTTATTTGCTTCTTTAAATTTATATCCTGATAATAAATAATAAGATAACATTGATTGTAGTAAATAAATTTTGTTTAGGCAGTTATACCTAGTGATCTCACTATGAGATTGTAATATTGACTAACTATACAATTTCCAAAAAAAGTATGCTTTCGATTGGATAAAAGTTACGGGGGAATTCTATCTTTGATGTTCTGGATGGAACTATGGAGACATTCCAGAAAAAGGGGGATGGCTAGATTTTTTTACCCCACTAAAGATACCAAAAGACTCCGATATTATTCTAAAGATCTATTTTTTGGTATGGTAAAAGTAACTCCTCAAAATTTTGAATTTTTATTGAGGTTCCAGAAAGAATTACTCATATAAAAAAAATTAGAACTTGGTAAAGATGTTATTTCAGATTTTAGAGTTTCTTGATAAAATTTCGCCATTAGTTAGATACAATAAATTATATTTATATTTCAATGTAAGCATTTAAAATCAGATAATTCTAAACCTAAATCCCTTTGGAATTTTCGTATTAGCCTTGCATATTTGATTTCTTTGTCAAATTCCCACTTGTTGATAGCTATACAATATCCTATCCATGCCTTGTGTAGAGCTCCCCATATCTGGTTTCTATAATAACCAGATGGTAACATATCATGGTATCTGGAACCTTCTCTATAATATTTACCAAAATCCCATCTATTCTTCTTGTTAAAAAAAATATTATAATTTCTTCGGTATTTGAATGCACCCATAATAATATTATTTGATCTTCTAAACTATATATAATTTAAAATGAATCAAAGTAATCCCTATTTCCTCAAGTCCAAGATCAATTCTATTACGACAATTTAGCTATTTACATTTATTGTAATTTTTACAACATTCTGTAATTTTGAAGACAGGAGTAGTAATATACTTCTTCATACGTTTTTGAGATTTATAATTGTTATGTATTTAATTGCATAATTAGATAGAACTTATTTTCCTTTTAATACTTAGGTAATAGTCATGATATTAATTATCTTATTATATTGTTTATCTTAATTTAAAAATAATGAGAAATTAGTAACGTATCAGAATTTAATATTCTTAGAAAAGATTGAATGATATAAAATATGAAGATGTATTACTTTTTAACTCCCTAACAGGACTTAGACCAACACTAGTTTGTGAAAGTAAAAGAATTATAGAGTCTAAAGAAGAGGAATATCTAAACAAAGATAATATGGTTTTAGAACATTTTATTTCCTGCTCTATTTATTAGGCGAACAAAGAATGCCTATATAAGTATAGTATCAGAAAAGATTTTAGATATTGCTAAATAAGCTAATAAGTTACTTATACATCAGTCAAGATGGCTATTTTAAGAAGAGAAATAGGAATGCATATCAATTACTGTAGAAAAATCTTTGCAACATATTTAAGAACATCGATTAGAGCAAGAGGCAATTAACTTATTACAAAGCAGAATACCTAAGAATATTTTTGAAGACATTGTTATAAACTTGATTGTTTCAAAGTAAGGAATCAACGGAAGAATATAATATACCTACTGCAACCCTTTCATGTTCTCTCAAAGGTGAATACCTGCTTTTGTTGCTGCAAGGTCGATTCCATTAATTCCAACTATCCTTTTGGAATTATAGTAAAAATCGCATCATTTGTGTAAGTCTTAGTATCATAAAATTATAAATTAATTTAGCTTTTCTAACAAGCAATTTTTTTCAGTTTATGAAATGTTCAATTGTGGCATTTTTAGTATTTATATAGTTAGCAAGGTCACTTTTTATTAATGAAGTAGATTGACAAGACTCTTCAGATCTCAATCCTGTTATCGTACAATATATCATAATGTTTGCATAAGAATCCGGAATTTATGAGCATGTATTTTTTAACCATTTTAACTTGGAACTGTATATCAAACTACAAATAGTTTCCCTTGTGTCTTGGTAGCTCAGCCTGGTAGAGCGTTTCCTTGGTTCTAAAAATCTTACTGTATTTGGTAATGTTCTTTCCATATTTGGTAAGGGTTGAATAATAAGATCTATATTATTTTAATTCAGCTTACAATTTGTGCTCAAATGAAAAGCCTTGAGCGGGATTTGATCCCGCGACCTTTTCCTTACCAAGGAAACGCTCTACCAGGCTGAGCTACCAAGGCACAATGGAAGATTACCGTAGATTGAATCGAGAGTGGATAATATAAATGAAAGATCTCGAACGGAGTTTTTACATAAATAAGAGACGGTATTTCATTATGCCAATACTAAAGATTTGCTGAATATTGTATTTTAAAAAGATTTTTAAGAATAGATACTAGATATCTTTAACTTAATAAAATGGTCATCTCAATATTCATAACACTAAATAGTTAGTATTATTAATGCCAGGTACAAACAAGAAAAGGTTTTAATCCTGTTGCAGTGCTAATAGTTTATCTAATCTGACCTGAGAAAAAAATAATCAAATCACATCAAATAATGGAAATATTCTTTGTATGGTTATTTTGTATTTGTGGTCGGATTTTAGTAACTTATAAAGAAATATAAATAGAGTAAACAAATAGTCTAAAATATATTATCTGTAATTAGAGATAATAAAAAAATGTACCATAAAAAATTAGTATAAGAAATATCCGATCTAATTATATAGAAAATGGAATAACTACATTATTCTTTAATAAAGTTAGATTTCTTTACAATATAAGATATAGTAATTAGAAAATCTTGATATTATTTAGAAAGAATTCGAATCTCTAGTTTTATTCGTCTTTTAATAGAAATATCTACTTTCTAGAAAACATATAAATAAAATAATTGTTTACTATCAAATTTCAATGGAAAAGAGCGGAGAACAACAAAACCCTGAAAAAATAAACCCAAAGAGCCCTTCATATTGCGACCAATGCGAGAAGGATTCCATCATTTTTGATAATTCTGCAAATGAATTTGTTTGTTCTTATTGTGGATGTGTAATTAATAATGAATTACTGAATACTGAAAATATGCAAGGTTATATTATTCAATCAGATTATAACGATAGAGCTAGAACAGGCATGCCCGAATCTCTAGCCGTTCATCATAAAGGGTTATCAACATTAATAGGAATGGGTGATATTGATGCACGTGGTAAAGCTTTGCCACCAAAACAAAAAATGGAAATTCAACGTCTCAGAACTTGGAATAGTCGATCGCAACTTAATGATTCTGTTTCAAGAAATCTTGAAAAAGCTTTAAAATATTTAAATAATTTTGGAGACAAGCTCTCTGTAAATCACGCTGTCATTGAAAGTGCTGCATATATTTATAGAAAAGCTGCAATTAAAAAATTAGCTAAAGGGAGGTCTACGATAGGATTAGTAGGAGCTTCATTATATGCTGCCTGTCGCGAAGCATCAACTCCCAAAACTATTTTAGATATTTCTGAAATTTGTAATATTTCAAGTAAAGAATTAATGGCTCATTATAAACTCATCTTAAATGAATTAGAACTTAATATTCCTGC
>DASQLB010000089.1:0-5671 GCA_035630235.1 Nitrososphaeraceae archaeon
TATAATAATCTAATAATTTTGTATTATTCAATTCCTCAGTCTGAAAAATCTGTTATTTCTATTCCCAGATCTTTTTCCAGATGTTGAATTCTTTTGGCATAAATTTCTATTTTATCCAATTCCCATTTTTCTTTAGCAATGATGAAACCAATCCAGCATTTATGCAATGCTCCCCAAGTCTGACTTTCAAAATATCCAGACTGTAATATACAATCTCCATACTTCAAACCCCTCTTGTAATATTTGAGAGAAAATCTTTGACCATATATCCTCCAGAACTTGTTGTTAGAGATTCTATATATTTGTGATTTCATCTAGTAAATAACAATTAGAATCTAAAGTTAATAAGATAACCAAAAAACTATTACTAACGGTAAATTAGATTTAGATTAATTTTAAAAGTATTTTTGAAAATAGTTTTATAGATATCCCCTCATAAGATACTATATTTTAAATACTTTTTGCTACAATATTTCGTATGTTAATTAGTATTATTAAAATGAATTATAATATGTAGACATTTATGACATTTATGACTGTGATGACTTATCATAACTATTATTCTAAATAAAAAAAATTAAAAAACAGTTTTTTTTAAAAGAAGAGAGAAATATATAATATATTACTTGTTATTTTCCCAGAGAAGTAATGAATTAGGCCAATTCACTTACTTTTCGGGACTTGACTTGCTTGAGTGGTGCATAGATAGATATGTAGGTTATACTAAATCAAACTGAATTATAAGAGATTATACTAGATATTATATTGATCTATAGGAAATTTATAGACCGAGTTTATATTTTATTTTATTTTATTTTAATTCACTGCATATTTTCAACATCTATATCAGTATTGAGTATTTCTTGCTACATGTGTCCTTCCATAACTCTCTATCAAATATTATAACGGTTTCTGAACCAAATTTTTTCTTAAAAATATGTAATATTTCGAAACGTAACAAGTATTAAAGAAATACTAGAAATATGGTTAGTTGGTTTTAGGAGAATTTCCTGTGGTCAATATCCATATAACATAAAAAATTTTAGTCTAGAACACATAGAGATTCAGACAGTAGAGTAACAAATTATTCATATGAAGTAAGATGGAACTATTTCCCCTTAATCTAGATTGATTATATAGAAAATTATAACAAATAGGTGCCAGGAGCTACAATAACACCCACTTGAAAAATCTTGACATTGAAGGATTGTCAGTGCAAAACAGAGAACGTATCATTAATATTTAGATAGACAAATAAATAAGATTAGGTTTTGATTGTTAATAAAAAAAATTTTAGGTTATTAATAGCACTATTCAGGCAGATCAGTGTCTCTATGTAATGCTTTATAGACACCTGCAGCGATTATCCCACCTACGATTGGAGCAATCCAGTAAAGCCAGTTATAGTCAAAGTTTCCAGTCATTAAAGCAGGACCAAATGATCTAGCGGGATTAAGTGAACCTCCAGTTATCGCACCTCCAAAAATAACATTAAATCCAAGAGTAAATCCTATTGCAACTCCTGCTAAAGGTGCAATTTTAAAATTTTTAGCAGTAGTAGTCGCTAATACTACATATACTAAAGTAAATGTCATTACTGTTTCTAATACAAATGCTCTCATAACGTTATTCTCTGAAGGTAAAGTTACACTTGCAGACATTGCAGAACCAAACATCAAATAAACTACTGCTGCACCAATTACTGCCCCAATTATTTGGCATAATATGTATAATGCTGCTTCTTTACCTCCAATCTTCCCTGCTACTAACATACCTATTGTAACAGCGGGATTGACTTGAGCACCAGATCGATAACCAATAGCGTATATTATTGCAGTTAATACTAATGCGTGTACTAATCCTATTCCTATTACTCCTAATTGTCCACTATCAGAATATACAGTAGCAGCAGAAGCAATAGCATAAACTAAGATAAAAGTGCCAACTATTTCTACTAAATATGTATGTTTTACATCTGACTTATTATCACTATCGTTATTTAAGTTATTTTTAGGCTGTTCATTATTTTTCACAAATTAGGCATTAATTTAGTCTTAATAAGTATTGATACAATCGTATAATGATTCTTCATATCAAGTTATTCTAAACTAATTAAAAAGATCAATTATTCATCAATATTGCCAATTCTTCGTTATAATATAGGGACGAATGAGTTACAAGTCAGAGTTAAGACTATAAAATTAGTGCATTATAAAATCGCACAAATAAATAAGATTATTGGTCTAGTGCTAACACATTAAGTCCCGATAAAATCCTACAGCGTCATTTTATCAACTATAATTACAAATAACTCCTATAACCATAAAATCGTAGTTAATTCTGTATAATGGGTCAATACTTCCTTCTTCAGTTAATAACGATGCATATTTTGATCTTGTTATTCGTCTGATGAAAAAGAGGTATAAATCACTAATTGCTATCCTTAAGATTGTTATCAGCGGCGACAATGATACCAATCTTTTCTAGACATGCTTGATGAATTGTTGTTTTGTTAGAATAGCAATAACATTAAAATCAAGATATGATTAAATAAATAAAATTATTGTTTTTAACTCAAAACCAAAATTAGAAAAATGTAGAAATATTATATTTTCTTTGCTCTGATTTTAGTCTTAGTTATATCGTTTAAATAAAATTAAAAAGAATAAAAATGGTTATCTCAAAAGACTTTGTTGGATATTTTGATTCCTCGGTTTGGTCTTCTTTTTTGAAGAGTAAACATATTTTGCAGAAAACATCCTAGCCTCTAAGAGGGTCTCTCCAATATCCGGACTAACAATCCCATTGGTCATTGAATCACCTAATTTGTTATCTTTTAGAAATAAATATAGAGTTTTATTTAATAAAACGTTCTGTATGGAAGAAATTAAATCTAGACCAACGTTATTTGAAACATTATTAATACTCCTTATCAGTATAGATTGTAAATGCCTGGTTAATATATTATCTTCATACTTGGCATCGACCTTTGAATTCGTATAATTCTATTACATCATCTTATAATAATTCTCTCAATCCTGATTTTTTGATAAATACTCAAAAAATAAAACTAGATTAGCCATTGTTGGACCGAGTCCCAATTACAATGAATAAAACTATAGAACCAGGTTCTGAATTATATACCTGTGTTAATAAATTAGGTAGTAGTAGTTTAAGTCAGTCTATAAAATGTAATATAGCATATGCAAGTCCTACAGAATCAGAAGAACCACAGACAATAATGTACAGTTATAAACTATCAATTTGAAATTGACGAAAAATAAATTAAGAGAATTATCGTTAATGCTCTTTGTGATTATGCTCATTTAGTTCTTCTACTGAACTGAAAGATTCTCCAGTTTGACAATTGTATTTCTTTTCTCATTATTATTATTTCCGTCTTGTTGTGACATTAATTATCATTTTGAAACAAATTATTAATTAGTTGAAGAACTGGAATTTTTAATCATCTTTAAGATGAAATATTTAAAATATATAAGATTTATTCTCTAAATAATTATTTATTTGTTTATTGTTTTTGTTTATTCACGATCAGAATCTCCTATTTGATTATTCTCTTTTTTAGATTCTTTTACGTCCTTATAAGAAACTGAATTAAGTGTTTCTTCAACTTCATTTCCTCCTCCTTTAGCATCTATATCTTCTTGTCTTTTTCTAACAACCTCATTATTTTTTTTCGGTGCTCATAATAATACTGCTAATTTATCAACAATATCATATATTAACAGCAGAACTAGAACAAGACAAATTTCAGTCTTTATTAGACCAATTTCTAAAACTAAAATGGTTAAGAGATACTACAAAAATATGAGAACAAGAAGAAAATAAGAAATAAATTCAATTCTCGTGTTTAGAATTTCTCTTTTTTCATTTTTAATTAAAGGAATGATTTTTTCCATGATTATATTATCAAAATCATTTTCCTCAAAATCCATAGTTACAATCAAGTAATAATTTTCATTAATTGGAATCATAGCCCGACTCAAACTTTTATATCCTCCAATTGCACAACATAACTTTCCTATTTTTGCCTCAAATATAGTCAGTATTTTGTCTATATTTATTAAATTTATTGAAGATTCCTTATTCTCTTCTTTAGTTAGTGGGAGTTTCACTCCTTTCTATTTTGTTCATTTATAATAATACCGTTTTGATCGGTTATTCCTACCCATATTATAGACTTCTAAGAATTCAATACACTTTGGGTAAAAATATGAAGGAATTAATATTATCAATATCATAATCGTTTCTTTCATAAATAGTCTTTTTGTATTTAACAAGTAATTTAGATTGTAATAAAAAGATTATTTTACTATAGACATAGTTTAATTGTCTACATAAGAAATAAAATTTAATTTCTATTTTTAACTTAATTAATGTTTATTTGAATAATTGTTGTTGGTAATGATGATTATTATAATTTGAATTAAATATCATTTTTTGTATTGTTCAAATATCAATGTCATAAATAACGATTCTTTAGAATTTTCTTTCCTTTTTCTTCTATTGAATTAGAATATTTGTCGGATGATAGGAACACTTCTTCAAATGGTATTCAATTCTTTTCCTTCAATACAAAAGAAAAATTCTACCATTGTCTAATTCTTGTTTTGTTATTGTTGGAGGGGTTATTATTATAATTTTGAGTAAAACTTGTTTCTCTATATCATGCACTATTGATTAACTCATTTAAGTAGCCAGGAATAGGCATTATTGTAGGAATACCGAATTCTTTCTTAAATTCTTTGTTTAATTCTTCAATATTTTGTATGTTTGAATGTTGGGATTTGAATTCTTTATATGCCTTAAGAAATTCTTTCAGACTACCAAGTCTATCAATGCTAGATTTTAGAAAAACAAGTTCATCCTTAGTATATTTACGACCACCAGCATCTTTTACCTCATTAATATCTAATTCATCAGTATTATTGTTATAATCAATTATTAGCCCATATCTGAAACAAGCAAAAACATGAAATTTTTTGTCATTTTTTAAAATATGCATGTATCTTGGTCTGTCTTGGCCAGTCCACTCTATTCCATCCTTCTTTTTAACATATTCTATTACGTAATTTATTGCCATATCAAAATAATAATCTCTATCTTTTCTTCTCATTTTTTTCTTTATGTACCTCAGGAAAGTAGCATGTTATAAGGAATTTGGTTTATTTTAATTTCTTCCATCAAAAAACAAGTCCTCAACAACAGATCAATCAGCTCGAGATATCTTAAGTCCTTGCCACTGGATGACATATTCAAAAAAACAGTTGCTATAGAAAGTATTTTTCTAATAGAGACAATCATCCCTATTAATATCTAGCAAAGATAGATAAAGTTCAGATAGTTGAGATGGTGCAGAACAAAACTAATAAAAAGCAAAATCTCCAAAGAATTTATTAGATTAATATGAATGAAAGAAAAGATGAAACATCTCCAGACCAATTTGAAAAATTAGCCAATGCAGGAGAAAAATCAGCATTCTACATGCGGACAATCGAAGATTTTGCTCATTGGGTTACTGATAATATGATGTCTAATATAGATGTGAAAGAATGTACTAATATTCTCGAAGATTATGTAAAAAGCAATGAGCATATTATTCAAAGGATAAATAAAATAAGGCAATTTCTTCCATAATTCATTTAAGATT
>DASQLB010000090.1:0-8958 GCA_035630235.1 Nitrososphaeraceae archaeon
TCTTTACTATATCACTACTTGAGTAATTTTACCTAATAGTGAAAAAATTAAAATTTTGATTATAAATTAATCATTTTTGATACTATTTTATTTTTATTTGTTAATATAGTTACTATATTCTCAATGTTATGTATGTCTAACCAATGATTGAGGAATAGGCTGCTAGATCATAGCTATTGTTTGTTGTAACCTGGTATCTTACGTCACTTGATCAATCTTATGAAGAAAATGACCAAGAAATATTTAATATATCCAAGGATTTGCTAAAATTTACTTTTTTTATTCTATTAAACCAATTTATAAGTTGAAAGAAACCTCCTCAAATTGTTAAAATATTATATTAAATGCGATCTAGCAAAGATTTCAGATTAAGATATATTGAATAGCTCAATGCTCTAAATTTTAGTTCTATATTTAAAAATTGATAAACGAGAGTAAATAATGGATTTCTTATAGATGACAAACATATGATATGAAATCTATTAATATCTTTGCTAAATTGTTATGCCTATGGTATCAAGATCTGTTTATTTTTATGGTTTATTGATAGCAGGAATAGTATTTATTGCTATTGGAATTTTATCAATTTATTATTCAAATATTTCAGTAAAAGTAGATATCGATGGTATTATCAATCCAGATTCTGTTGATATTCTTTCTCCTAATATGGATAAAGGAGGTACTGCATTTATCTCGGTTTCAGGATCTCTTTTTAATATGTCCATAACATACCCTAATAAAACTGATATTATTTTGACAAAATCTTCATCGGATTATTCATTCAATTTAACAGCTGATCAAGATGGCGAATATTTTATAGAAATTAACAATTTAGGAAAGTCGAACATTTTAGTTGATGGTTATGCATTTACTAAAGGAAATAATTTATCATTGATTGGCCAAATAATGCTAATAATTACAGGAGTAGTCATAGCTGTTCTAGGTGTTAGGACAAGACAAACATAATTTAAAAATCCTTTTTAGTATGATTCTATGTCTATTCGATTAGAGAGTGTTTACAAAATTTGTAAACGAAATAAAAAAATTTCTGCCATCAGCATGGAGTATATTAATAATACTAAGTTAATTAGCGATTGGATAGAAATGATAACAATTGATACGATGCAGATCTATTGTCTTTATGACGTCCGGATCATTACATTATTGACAAGGAAAACTCTGGTATTTAGATAGGAGATGAGGGAAATCTTAATTTCGAATGCTGTATGCAAATATATCCTCTCTTTATGGTTGGATAAGATGAATCCATGGCAGAAGAGATACCTAATACCGTACCTCGACTAAAAAAGTAAACAAAAAATGTAAAGATCATTATTCGGAAGAGAATAACCCTTAAATTATTTTCCATAACTATACTCTAGAATCATGTAAGGTATCTAATTATCATAAAAAATATAAAAGTAATTCACAAAAATTACACTGTGTAACACTGTGTTGCATTACTTGCTATTTTTTTTTCTTTTCTTATTAAGCTTGACTGCATTATTATTACGATAAGATAATGATTCACAAGCAAAATTATGTATGTATAACATGTGGACGGGGCTTTACTAGAAGGACTAGTGGTAAAAGGCACAATTTAAATTTACATTCTGGAATGTCCGAAATAGTTGAATCTTCTTTATATTATATTGGCATTATACAAGGTAAATATCCTACTCCAGATCCTTCAACGCCTTTTAAAACAATAGTATGTTATAATTCAGATCTAAATCATTCTAGTCATTTAAATATAGGTGGCAAATCCACATTCCATGATTTTTTTAGAGATAATACTGCTCACATAGATAAAGTAATAGAAAAATATTACGATAAACTTAAACCATTTTTAGGCCGGGAAGAAATAAATAAATTTGTTCAAGAGTGGATAATCTGCCCAATAACTTCTACCTTTATCACTAATATAGATCAATTCAATAAACATACTAAAATAGTTGACAATGTGGTAGGATATATCAGGATGAGTAAAAGATTAGGAGATAAAATTGAGCTGATTATTCCGAAAATAGACTTCAAAGAGTTTAAGCAGAATTCTCGCCAATGTCATATCAGTTCTTAAATGAAATATTGATTAATTCATTTGTGATTCACTTAAACTATTAACGAATGTCTCAAAGGAGTATGGCATGATATCTCATTTTGATATTTAGTACATGATTTATCGAATAAATAAACCTGAGAACAGTGAAGGATTATTAATGATCTATAACTTAAGGAAATCACTTTAAATTGCTAAACGGATTCTTGTGAAGAATACTTACTCCGTAGTACTGATACAAAAAAAATAATAATTCAACTACCGAAGATCTTTATTTGTAATATCACCAGAATTTATATAGAACTATCGAATTACCAATAAAAAATGAATATCTTAGATTCTAATACTTTATATTATTTAATCAATATTCTCTATCTTTTCCA
This sequence comes from Nitrososphaeraceae archaeon, assembly GCA_035630235.1. Lineage (GTDB taxonomy): Archaea > Thermoproteota > Nitrososphaeria > Nitrososphaerales > Nitrososphaeraceae > TH1177. The sequence goes on from DASQLB010000090.1 coordinate 2,443, forward strand.
GGTTTGATTTAAATTAAATTAAAATCTACAAGGTTATAGGAAGTAAATTTATTTTGATGGATCGTTTTTAGAATATTAATAAATTAGTACCAGTTAGATGTTGTTATTCTCATCTGTCAAGTTGAGGAGTATTATATTTAAAACAAGAAAATATACAAAAATTGAGGACTGAGAATAATAGAATATATCGCTACTTTATTGAAAGAAGAATTATTTAGTAGAGTATTCTAACTAAATGAAGAAGATGTTGTCAATGATGCATAATTTTAATACCATATCAATTTTATAGTATTATCTTGCAATACACTTTTAAATTGTTTTTTAATTGTTATTATACTTAAAAAGATGAAAATTAAAAGAAAAAACCATAATCGTATTACTACGAAATTTTCAAGTAATAAATTGTTTTTATTAAATAATAAAAATTTATATGCAAAAAATTTCGGTGTTTATCTTCCTTTTCTTTTCCTCGTTGCTTCAATTTTTCTTATCATCGTACATATTGATATCAATCAAGAAATGTATAATGTTATAGAAAATGTATGGGCAGATGATATTAATGGAACTGAAAATGGAGATAATATTACGGGTACAATAAATCAAGATACTATCAAAGGATTGAATGGAAATGATACACTAGGTGGCAAAGAAGCAGGAGATAACATTAGTGGTGGTGATGGAAATGATACAATTTACGGAAATGAAGGAAGAGATTGGTTACGTGGTGGAAGCGGGAGTGACCATATAGAAGGAACAAAAGGAAATGATATGTTATTTGGTGATAGAGGAAACGATACTCTACAAGGTGGTCCAGGCAACGATACTCTTACTGGAGGACCCAATAAAGATATATTCATCTGCGGAACAGCTTCAGACACTATAACAGATTTTAATATTACTCAAAAAGATACAACTCCAGAAAATGATTGTGAAAATATAATTGGCAATAAAGAAATTAATGAATCCTTAGCTAAACAAAATAATAATTTAAAAATGCCTAGTATTGAAGAAAAAATGAATAGTAGTTTAAATACAACAAGTGATGAAAAAAGTCCGGATGACAGATTATTTTTTGGGTTATTTAAATAAATAAATGATAAAATAGTATAATAGATATTACAATAAATTCCTTGTTGATTTTACGATATTTGAACTAATTAATATTAATTTTAACCTATCTACGAAAGAATAGTTATATAGTTGCAGTCAATTATATGTAATGAATCATATTCACATTTGAATTGAAATATTAGTAATATTCTTCTCATCTCTTAATCAATTCTAAACAGTACATTTAACTACAAAAACAAAAAATTAAAAATATTTTTATGAGAGCTAAGTTTGTCACATGATATAATTATGGATATATATTACAATAGACTAAAGTGATTTCTACCATCAATAATTAAAATTGAAAAACAAATCGCAAACTTAAATTAAAATATCTATTCATTCGGTTCGACTATCAATTATTACTTGACCTATTATGGTATAATAATAAATTATATAATAATTTAAAAAATTCCTTTTTGGTAGGATCCTAATAGTTTGAGGAACTTCGTTTGACTCTTAACTTTATTTAATGTGAGCATAACTTTTTCATCTCTATGATGCCCTTCAAAATCTACATAAAAATAATATTCCCAAGGAGTTTCCTTTGTAGGTCTAGATTCGATCCTTGTCAGATTAATACTCTCTAGAGAAAATTCCTTTAATATGTTATATAAAGAACCTGGTTGATGCTTTATTGCAAAAATAATTGAAGTTCGATCTTTTCCTGATGGTTTATCTACTGATTGTTTCGATATAACAAAGAACCGTGTAAAATTATTCTTTTTATCTTCTATTCCTTCTTCAAAGATCTCCATTTCATATATTTCTGCTGCTCTCCTACTTGCGATAGCTGCAGATTCCATCATATTGTTCTCCTTGATGAATTTTACTGCTCCCGCAGTGTCAAACGCTGGAATTGGCTCTAATTTTTTACTTTGAATATAGTTTCTACATTGTCCCAACGCTTGATGGTGAGAGTACACATTGATTATTTTTTTAGAATTTTTATTTACAATTAAACAATGATTTATTCTTTGAAAGATTTCTCCTGAAACGAATATTTTGTCCTGTAATAATAAATCATAGGTTTCACTTACACTTCCCTCAATAGAATTTTCAATAGGGACCACTGCTATTTCATTTACATTATTTTTAACAGTTTCAAAAACATCGTGAAAGGTTTTTAAAGGAACAGGAGTCGACCTTGGAAATTTCTGCATTATTGCCATTTCGCTATACGCTCCTCTTTCACCTTGAAAGGCAATCCTCATTCTTTTACTATCCAAATAATTGGTAATAGTAAAACAATCTTTTATGTTTATTCTAAACTAAAAACTTTTAAATGCAGGAGGTACACTAATGATTAAAATTTGAATTTGAAAAGATTTAGATTTCTTTATTATTTATCATTCTGTTTTGAAAAAGTTTAATATCCGATGAGTTCAATATTGCATTCAGCAGTTTTTTTCCATTTTCTGATCTCTTATCAACTTTAATTCTTGATTTTCTTCCGATTTGTGAATTTAAAAGGAATTCGTTATTAATATAAATTCCAACATTGGATCCAACTTCTTTTTTATCTGCAATGATCACGATTGATGAACCAGACTCATTTATTTGGAACTCAATCTCTCTTCCAAGAACTGGTATTTTAGGTTCTATATCAATTCTTAAACCTAATAAATCTTCCAGTTCAGAGACAGTCGAACCATTTCTTCCTATAATTTTAGGAATTATTTCTTTTTCTACTTTTATTCTTACTTTGTTGTCGGAAATGATTTGTATATCCGCACTAGGATCAAATCTTCTTACTACATCCTTAATCTTAGATACTGCAAGTTTTGTAATATTACTACTAACATTTGTCTTTTTCTTCTCTACTAATTCCTTTACAGGTACTACTATATTCTCTTCACCGTAGGTATATATTTCATATTCTAGTTCTCCATTTTCAAAATCAAAAATTTCAACTAATGGTCTAGCGAGATCTTCTTCAACCATTCCAGATGGAACTTTAACTGTTAATTTTAATTCATAAACTTTATTTATATTACCATCTTTAAGAAAGATAATTGTATCTATAATATGAGGAATCATTCCAAGTTCTATCTTTCCAATGAATCTTTGAACTGCATCTATTGGGCTATTTGCGTGAATTACCCCAATCATTCCAACTCCTGATAGTCTCAAATCTGCATACACATTGAAGTCCTTTATTCTTCTTATTTCGTCGAAAATAGTATAGTCTGGTCTAACTAGTAGCAGTAAATCTACTGCATTCTCAAAACTTCCTTCTAACGGACTATATTGTGTTACTTCTTTGGGAACTTGTAAATCTCTTGGTGATTCAAATGTTTTTACAATTTTTCCCTTTTTCGTATAATATTCTGCTAAACTACTTGCTATTGTACTTTTACCTGATCCTGGAGGACCAGCAATAACTATTCCTTCAGCTTTCTCTTCTAATCTTTTAACAAGTTTCTCACTTAAGTTGTAATCGTCCAAAGATAACTGTACTATAGGTCTGACAATAGTAATTTCGGTAGAATCAGAAAATGGAGACTTAGTAATTGTTATCCTGTATTTTTCGTATTGAATAACGGCAGCACCTTCACGATTTATTTCATACAATTTATTAGTGTTCAGTGGGTTATGTTCATAAATTTCCTTGATTATTTCCTTAAGATATTCGTTTGTTATGATCTTTTCATCTAATTTTTTCAGTTCAAATTTTCCCGGGCCTCCAATTTTTGCATATGGACAAACTCCTTCTTTTAAATGAATACTCATGGTTTTGTCAGAAAAAAATTTTTCGAATTTGAAATGTGTTATTTTATTGTTGTATTTTATAAAAACTGAATCTATTCCTTGTGCTTGTGCTGCTAAATGTTGGACATAATCGCCAGTAATGAGAATTGCGTTTTCTTTAAATGCTAATTCATTAATTATTGAATCAATTCTTCCATGCTTTGCTAATAATATATCATCATAATGTGGTCTATCACCAGAAAATTTTATTTTAATACCTTTTTTACTACATACTTCCCGTATATCATGAATTTCTTGCAAGCCAACTAAACCTTGATCTCTGCTAGTAGATGCCTGAGCTTGTAATTCGTCTAATACTGCCCTTGGAATAATTATTTCGCTATCTTCAACTATTTTTCCAGTTTGTAACATTTTAGAAATTTCTTTATCAATTATAATACTAGTGTCTAAAACATATTTTTTGATATTCAAATTATTTTAGTAATTGTAAATCTTTATTCGTACTTAAAGATATTTTAATTCCATTACCTTCGTCTAACTTCTTGCTTATGAACTAGTTAGCTTTTAGAATGTGAATTAACAAAATAATTGAACCAGTCTTAATTTAAGAGAATCAAATCATTTACAATGAAATGACGATATTATCTAAAGAAAATGCCAAAGCCAGACTGGAAGAATTTAGAATATTGCTCAAGTACATGTCTTTTCTACAAAAAAATGGCTTTTCTGATTGTGGTAGGGGTCAGATTATGGGTCAAATGTCGTTAATACAAGAATTTCTCTCTGAGAATCAAACTAGTGACGAAATTTTAGATTTGCAGTATAAGGATCCTGTTATAACAAATGTTCCAAATATCAATAATACTTCTCATTCAATTTCTGACACTCCACAATATTATTCAACTACCAGTAATGAAACAGATAAAGAAATTACTGATAGGTCAAAAGATAATACTTTTGACCTCGATAGTATAATATTAGAGAGTGATGCCTCTTCTGAAAGCGATAGTAAACTGCAAAATTCTCGTTGGTTACGACCATTTAAAAATGATGATCCTATAAAAAAGAAATTGTTTGAGAATTTTGAAAAGAATGAAATAACACAATCATGGAAAGAGAAAATAAGAAAAATGACACAATCAGATGTTATCTAAAATTTATAATCTTATTTTTATACTACATCCATTATTATAATTATAATTAATTTCCCTTATTGAGTATTTCAATAGCTAGGTTAAATTCTTCTTCACTCAATGGTGGTATTTCTGAAATTTTATTATTTTTATTGACATGATCCATTTTTTTCTGACCTATCAAAGGGGCTATTATAGAAGGACTCGATCTTATTATTTGTAGTAGTTTCATAATTGGATCTGTTAAACCTTCTGAATAATCTGGAATTTTACTTTGAATTAATTTTCCTTGAAGTAATGGAACACTAGAAAATACTCCTATTTTTAATCTTTTTGCAGCTTCTAAAATTGTAAGGTTTTTTTCAATTCCGATATTTTGATTTTTTAAAAATAAAGCTTCACTATATGCTAAATTGTATGGAAGCTGGATAAAACGAAATCCATGATCTGCACCTCCTACATTTTTAGCGATATTACAGACTTCATCCAGTGATAAATATTCTTTATTTTCCTCACTTACTCTAAAACATGTCCAAGTCGCCATTCCATAATATTTTATTTCATTTTTAGAGCGGAACTTTTCATATATTTCAAAAACTTTCGAAAGCATATCAATAAATTTATTCTTACTAACATCCTGATTCCAACTTTCAAATGCATTATGGATATATACTAGATCGATCGTATCTAGTTTTAAATTAAATCGTGATCTTTCTATACATTTCTCTATGTATGCCGGTTTAAGAACGTTATATCCAGAACTTATATCCTCTGCTTTTATGATCCCTGGAGATATATACATTCTCTGAATATATTCCCATACATCAACCATCGGGTAGTCTCCATCATTTGTTATATATCCATTCTTTGTACTTACGAAAATTTCATCTCTAGAAATTATCCCATCATGTACAAGTTTGGTGATTGATCTGCCAACACTTTTCTCCGATTTCATTGCTCTATAATTTATTGAGCTATCAATAACATTAATCGCACCAGATTTTACCGATTCATATAATGCATTTTCAATATCTTTATCGTCCTCTTTCGATAGATCACCTAAATATGTACCTATTCCAATACTTGATAAGATTAGGTCATCAAATTCTTTAAAGTGTAAATATGATTTACCTTTTTTGATTGCATTGTCTCTAAATTTTTTAGTTCCTTCGCTTGTAGCAAATCCTTTTATATAGATATCTTCACTAGACAATACAATATCATATTATTGACTATTATTATTTTTTTATTCTTTTATATTTTATCATAATTTTTATCAGACAAAGATGTATATGTAGTCACTTTACCTAAGTTATACAAGTGAACAGTAGTTTGCCTAGTAATAGTAGTAGTAGCAGTAGTAATAGTAGTGGCAACATTAGTGGGGGCGGCAGCGGCGGCGGTGGTGGCAGCGGCAGCAATAGTGGTGGTAGTAATAGTGCTGGCCCCCCAGGAGCTGGAAGCAATACGTCACTAAAAGTGCTGGAAGCTTATACTCGTGATGTTGGTAGAGGTATAGCACGAATTGATTACGATACAATGGATTCTTTAACAGTTTCTA
>DASQLB010000091.1:0-3335 GCA_035630235.1 Nitrososphaeraceae archaeon
GTATGCTAGCTAGAATAATACAATGTCTAAATCAAAACCCAATTTTTTTATTATATAGAATTTATAAAGACCAGCCAGTTACAGTTAGCTAAAAATCTAATCACATCACAATGCTATCTGCTGCTTATATATGCCCTAAATTTTCATATTTGTAAATTTTCCCACACAAAAAGTAGTAGGTCATTTATCTCATTTTCATATCAAAAATCTTGATAGAAATATATTTTTCTATTTATCAACTTAAAATTACCAATTAACACTTTGTTTTATTATGTTTGGAAGGGGAAATAAAGATAATCAGCTATGGAAATTAGAATATATTGATACTGTTTATAAAATATATGACTGGGATAAAAATTTAACAGGCTATTTTTTTCCAAATTACGACATAGATGTAGAAGATCATAAGGATAAGGATAAATTTCAAGACGATCATGAAGTTGAAGATAAAATTATAGAACAAATGAATAAAGAAAAACAATCAGTGAAAGGTGGAAATGTCATGCTCCCTATGGTGAAACTTCAATTACTTGATAATGCAGAAGGAATTGATTTAGATTATGTGATAAACTCTTTAGAGGAAAATGCTCAAAGAACAAGAAAATGGAAACAATGGGTACATGACAATCATCTTGAGTTCAAAATATTTGGAAGTTCAATTTACACCGCTAGGGAAGATAGAAATATGCTATCAATAGTTTTGGGTATTGGTTCCAACATAATTTTAGGCGAAAAAGAAATTGGAATTAATTTGAGACCATTATTAGATAAATTACACCAGGATGAACTGATTTGATACATAAATCCTTTTCATGTATCGTTCCTAATAAACTATTTTGATTTTGATATCAACAGATACTATTAATCTTGTTTGTGCTACTGCTTATATGATTCCTACAAATGGTAAAGTAAAATAGATCTTATTTAACTACCAAAACAGGGCAATAAGAATAAGTAACAACATCTGCAGCTACGCTACCAAGTAACATTTTTTTAAGACCCGAGTTTCCTCTAGTGCCTATTACTATCAAGTCGACGTCTCTTTCCTCTGCATAATTTAGAATTGAAGCTGGAGTAGAAAATGGGGTGGTAATTACCTCAGATTTGACCCTAGTACTGTTATCTATGGTAGTTTCATTATTTATATGATTTATTATTTCTTCAAACCATTTATCAGCTTCCTTCTTATATTCATTAAAATAAGATGGAGCTACCATACCAAATACTCCTGATGAGTCACCATGATGAACTTGAGAAGGAACAATCGCTAATAGAAGTAATTCTGAATCATATTTTACAGCAAGATCTAAAGCATAATTGACAGCATTTCTAGAATATTCTGATCCATCTATTCCAACTAAAATTTTAGAAAACGTCATATTTTTCTACTAGAATTTATCATTGTTATAAAAGTATCTTATGTTAAAAATCTAATAGATCTACGCGATTTGAATTTTCTATTTTATATTTAAAAGGGTTAGACAAATGAATATATTTCAACAATAGGGTAAATATACAAAACCTATGAAAAGAATTTGAATATTGTAAATTTTATAATTTTTATAAAAATTTTATAGATTCTTGGATAAAATATCTAAAAATAAAAATGTATAAGTACTAGCTTATTTTATTTACTTTATGCATGCATTCGATACTAGTATAGTGGAACATATAGAAATTAAAATGATTCGGCCATCACAGTTTTCAATTAGAGATAAATTTAATGATTATCAAGAAGTAGAATCACTCGTTTCAAGTATCAAGGAGCACGGTTTACTACAGCCTATTTTGATACGTCCATATCAGAATAACTTTGAAATAGTTGCTGGCCATCGACGCTTTTATGCATGCAAGTCCCTTCGGTGGCGTCATATTCCATGCAAAATAAGGGAAATGAACGACAAACAAGCATTTGAAATTCAATTAACGGAAAACATTCAGAGAAAATCGATGAGCGCGCTTGAAGAAGCAGAGGCATTTAGAAAATATGTCCAGGACTTGGGGTGGGGTGGTGTTACTGAATTGGCTAAAAAAATAGGTAAAAGTGAGGAATATGTATCGCACAGGATTCAACTTTTAAAACTTCCACAGGATGTCAAAGAAAAAATAATGCTAAATAAATTGAGTGTAAGTCAAGCCTTGGAATTGACTACAGTTTCACCAAGCAATATTATTCATTTTACCGATCATATTATAGAAAATGAATTAACTATTCGACAAATTAGAGAGGTAAAATCTGTATTTTCCAAAGAAGGTATTTCAGGTGATGACTTGGAATTAATTGCAAACGAAAATATTAATTTTAAGAATATAAAAACACTTAAAGTAACCAAGAAAACTTCCCTTGCATTAAAAATTACTCTTGCTAGACTAGATAGTATAATAGAAGAAGTTCAGCTAAATTTTGAACCCGGTCAAAGTACAGATATCATAAGCTTTTTAATGGACTTGCGTCTTAAAATTCACTCTTTAATTGATGATACTATTAGATTTAAAAACATAAAAATAACTAAAACTGCGAGATATCTAAAATAATTCGAAATAATTGTTTGAATTTTCCATTTTCTATCTTCCAAGGAATGGGGGCATCCATTCATTCAAGAATTTTTTGTATTCTTTTTCTGTATAGGTAAATGCATTAAATGTAGGTTCCTTTAGAGGCGAAAAATCGTACACTTCGTAAGTTTGGATTACATCTCCAAACAAGTTTCTATAAATATCGCCTTCCTCGTCGGCAACTTCGGGAGATGAAAATACTTGAATGGTTATCCAGTCATATCCACCTCTTGTTCTTCCTGAAAATAATACAAAGGGAGCATCTTGGAGGTACTTTTTTAATCCTTCTATTCGACTCGCCAAGTGTTGTGATGGTCTAAAAGTGACTAAAACTACTCTAATTATTCTGTGTGGCACCTTTTTAGTGTCAATAGAAATTGTATATCTTGAAATTGTTTTTTCATCCTCAAGAGTTTTAATACGGGAATCTATTTCATCCAAACTTAAATTATGTCCATAATTTCTTAAAAAATCCCAAATTTCATTCAAATCTTGCTTGGCATCCTTACTCAAAGCAGAAAGAATTAACTCGTCTATGGGATCTATCATTGATTTAATATTAAAAAATAATTGATCAGATTATTTATAGTTTAGAACTTTAATTTAGAGGTAATTCTAAACTAGATAGTTAAAAGACCAAAAAAGCACATTTAATATTAATTTAAATAAATCATTTCAATTTTAAGAATTAATTGTCATTCATTCTCTCTGAAGAAATAGGTTATTTGATCTTCATCGGAGGTGGCCTGATAATGACTGTTATTGTATTATCACTCATT
>DASQLB010000092.1:0-2333 GCA_035630235.1 Nitrososphaeraceae archaeon
GGCAATCCAGAGAATCCTATTTTGCTGTATAAGAATTTACAAAATACAGAATAGTCTTTAAGAAGTAAGAACTCTTAAGATATTAACCACCTAGAAAATAAAATCAAACTTATCCGAATAAATTATCTAATAATCTTTATAATGAATATCATTGAAATTAAGGACGAAATGTTCATTTTGCAAAAATTCGTTGCTTTACGTCAATAAATTAGAACGTAATACAGGCCAACAAATGATACTTTATAGATGTAAAGATTGTAAAATAAGATATAAAGAATTTATTTAGATAGGGAAATTATAAATTATTAAATTTCATCAATTATTCATTTGAACAAATGAATTGTAGAAATAGGAGGGTATGATAAAGACGAGGGGTTTTCGAAATGTTTTGCAGATTGGTAAACTGACACAATAGAGAAGAAATTGAGGATATTTTTCATACTTTAAAATACAGACCAAACCAATAGTATAAGAAAATATTTTTCCCGTTTCCTTTTCTCAATTAAGGTAGTAAATTATGTTAATAACCCAAAAAAATATTATATATTTTTTCTTATTTATTGTCCATTTTGAATTTTATTAATAGAATTTGCTAATTTTATGTCATAGTTGCTTATTCTTTTGACATCATGAGTAACCAAATCAATTTTTACTTGATTATAAAAATTGAACCATTCAAGATGATGGTTCATCTTTAATTGCTACTTTAGTCATAAAACCAAACCCTTCCAATAAAATGATTGAATTCAAAAGATTTGGTTAACTTGCCAGTGTAATTTTCCAACCTTCTAATTTTGATAATTCTTATTTAATTTCATCATCTGATAGTTTTTTTATATATAGTAGAAAATGACTCAAGAGTATACGTTACTGGAATACCACTTATTCCAATTACAACAGTAACATTAGTTGAATTAGTTGTATTTGTGCCCTGTGCAAATATTTCAAAACTATTAATACTATCAATTGATTCTCCTAAAATGACAAATAACATATTGCTTCCCATTGCTATAAAATTGATCATATTTTGTCTTCATATCATTATAAATGACAGTATTACATACAATATAATAAATAGCAATGACCAATTATACAAAACCTTACTACGTGAACGATTATTCCAGATCATCTAACTGAAAATATAGTTGATCCCTGCAGTTAAGATAAATCAGACTATAACAATTTTATATTATATTTATATCATATAATTTAAGACTCACGAAACATACATTTATTCATTTAACGTTATCTATCTTTTGTATTTTAACAACCTCAAATAAAACTTATTTTTTCAATTAGTATAGATTCTGAGATGATAATAGAATTGTTTCATACTAACACAATAATATTTGTGTCATAATAAAATTTATCTGGTTTAAACAAAACCAAAAATGTTAATTGAAATTTATACCAAGATTGATTTCAGTCATAGAATCAATCAGTCTTTTTAGTAAAAATTTTATAAACCTAATATATATCTGTTTGATTTTACAAATTGGTTAAATTAATAAGTAACTACTGTAGCATTAGTAAATATTTTAGATGTTATTTCATCGTTTCCAATTATTGCTCCATCAATTATTTCGTTGGGTTGAAATCCAGCTACTCGTAAACAGACACTACACACTACAACTTTACCTCCATCCTTAATAAAATTAGTAACATTTGTTACTACGTCATTAAGGTTCAAAAAATGATGAGGATTTTTTACACCAACTTGTACTCCTTCTATGCTAAGTAGAACAGTAATATTATATCCTAAATTATTTAGATTAATCGCATCAGATATAGCTATAGAAGCCCTCCAAGGATCATTGCTAGTTAAATGATATACAATTGGATTGGCATTTTTAGCAATAGTTTTTAAAACATCGTCTTGTCCATAACCACTTGGGAGAATAGAAATTCCTATTACTATACTACTAAATAACAAAATTAGAGAATATTTTTTCATATCAAAATTAGGTTAAGTCATATTTTATTTTAATATTACTTAGATATATAAAATAAAATTATTTTGAATACGAAATGAATTCAATGAATCAACAGTATAATAAAAAGTAAATACTATTAGTAGAGTTTCATCCACATATTTAGCTAGTTGACCTGGAGTAAAGTTTGTAGATTTCAAAGATATACTACTATCTTGTATTGAGCTTTTTATAACTTAATTAGAATTGGTTTGAAATGGGAGGAATAGTATAGCATGAATAAGATTAATATTTTAAAATAAAATAAAATAAAATAAAGGTATTATTTCTTTAAAAATGCTCTACCAACAATTACTCCTACCAAAGTAAAACATCCAATAATTACAGCTACAAATACAGTAT
>DASQLB010000093.1:0-6706 GCA_035630235.1 Nitrososphaeraceae archaeon
ATTGCTACTCCAGTAATCAACAAAGAAAATAATATGACAGGAATACTGTTAGGAACAATCAATTTTAAGAATTATGATGAATTTCTGCAGTCACTTAATTTACAAAATAATAGCAGATTGGTATTAATTGACAAAAGTGGAGTAAAGATAGGTGATTCTAACGAAAACGAGACATCAGTCTCAAAAGAATCTTTTGAGAAAAAACAGTTTTCAAATCTTACCTCTTTCAAGTATGCATTGAAAGGTAAGTCAGGAAGTATTGTAGAAAAATTGGACGGGAAAGAAAGTCAAATCACTTTTCTTCCATACGATCTCTTTCAAAATAAAAGAATTTTACTACTCATTCAAGATTGTAACAGCAATGTAAATAACTCAAATCTGTGCATAAATAATAATAAAGAACTTCACCTATTTAACGAGAATGTTTTAACTAGACTAGGTAGTTTTTTTTAAACTAACTTTTTATTCTTATATCTTTTTTATTGTTCTATATTAAACTCTTCAGTTTAGCTATTAGTATTAATTAAAATATAATGATTAGATCTCAAAGTTCAAAATTATTTTTATTATAATATTCTTTTAAATTTTAGATACTCTCACTGCTGATAAATCTTATATCTTGTATTAATAATAATTTTCTGGATAAACCTAAGTTTTGAAATGTATTTATGAACTACAAAATCGTGTCAAAATCAGTTTATATACCTCCAAACATATTAACCAATTAATTCATACACTATTAATTGTAACATAGCCGTGTGCTTTTATGAAAAAGGAATATAATTAAGATAACAAAAACTTTGGGGCAAACACTAGACTAATATCTTTTATTTATTAAGTAAAAATCAATGTTTAATTTTAAAAAACCACTATAAATAAAAAAAAGATTATAGATGATATTGATGTAATAATGATTCCAATTTTGAAAAACTCCCAAAAAGTAAATGGTCTAATTCCTTTTGATTCTGCTGTTTGAATGATTATTATGTTACTTGCTGCACCTAAGATTGTTAAATTTCCTGCAATAGTACTTGATGCTGCTAACATCATCCATTGGTCTACGTTTGTTTCAGTGAAGCCATTATCAATCATTATATAATTGTATAATGAAACAAATGGTACATTACTTAGTAACTGACTCAGTCCTAAAGATGAAAGAGTAATAATAACAGAACTTTGAAAAACATCATTGGGATTCGGATTTGGAAATGCTTGGATTAAATTTGAAATTGTACCTGAATACCACAGGCCAGAAGTGAAAATAAACATTGAAATAAAAAATATTAAGGTCCGATAGTCAATACTTAACAAAATTTCTTTTCTTTGTTTACTTAAAGTATATAGTATTCCTGCCCCTAATAATGCAATTAGACTTAATTCAATATTTGCTATTCTCAAATATAATAAGATCTCAGTTAAAATAAATCCTATAATAGTAATAAATAATGCAAATATAGAAATTTTTGCATATTTTGTATCTTTAATGATTCTCTCGACAGGATTTTTTAGTGTAGTAGAATCTAAAGTATTTACTGAAGATTGTATTTGCTGTTGTTGTTCTTCTTCTTCAACATCAGATAATAATAATTTGTTTTTAAAATAAAATTTGAGTAGTATTGTAGTAACAAGTAAACTAATAATTGTTGGTGGACCTAATACAATAAGAAACTTAGTTAAGGGTGCATCTATTCCACTTTGAAGTGATATAAGAAGATTCTGAGGATTACCTATAGGAGTCATAGTACTACCTATAGAAATACCAAATGCTAATCCAATCAATAAGACTTGTGGGTTTAGTCTTTTAATTTGTCTAATTACAAATGCTATTATAACTACTCCCAATATTGCAACAGTATCATTCACTAGAAATGCAGAAAGAAGACCCATTCCAATAATAAAAATTGCTAATAAGGTAGATGGTGAATTTTTTGATTTAGATATCATTCTTATTGCAAATGATTGTAATACTCCTGATTTGTCTAATGCAGACATAATACTAAACATTCCAAAAAGAAATCCTATTACATGGAAATTTATTGCACCTATAACCTGTTGTATACTTATTGTTTGTGTAATTATCATAAATATAGCACCAATGGACATTGAAATCCAAATAGGAATTTTGAATTGTGTTTTACCAATTATTAATATATAGACAATTCCAAAAATGAGTAGTGGTATGAAGTCTTGCAAATCAATTATCACTCTTCAACTTAAACAATAATTAATACATTGAAACAAATAGATTAATTATTATTACTACAATTAAATCATAAAATACTAAAAAGTTAATCCAGTTATTGTATTGTCAAAATAATTTTTTAAAAATGATTAAGATAAGAGAACTACAAAATTGTGTCAAAATCAGTTCACACACTTCCGTTTAAGCGCCTACGTATGAGTTTATTACTAACTAATTCTATTTTTAGAAGTTATTTGATGTATATACAATTGTTAAATTCTTATCGTTAGTGTACTCGTAAAATGTTATATATTATCAATTTTTTTATTGCAAATAAAACTAAAGCACATTGAAGCGGCCTAACTTCAAAGAGTGTAAAGGCAAGAGTTAAGAAAATGATACGTAGGGGAGTCATAGAAAAGTTTATAGTTAGAGTTAATCCCGCGGCTTTTGGTTATAAAATAGATCTAGTATTGATAAGCACTAACATTGGAATAACTAAAGATGAGATCATCCTGAGCATTAAACAATTTGGAGATCTTGCTTATCATGTACATCATATGGAAAAATTCTGTAGCTGCTCTCCTCATCAATAAAACATTAGATGATAAGATAATCCAGTCACTAAATGATCGCTTGAAACCTGCAACTGTTAGCAGCATTACTGTTAGTGAACTATCTGTATCTACACATCTAAGCGAAACAAACTTGAGAATAATAAAATGTTTATTGCAATCAGGCGCCAGAACGGAGATATCTGAAATTGCGAAAGAGCTTGACCTTTACGAAAAGACCATAACAAGGCGTCTCAACAGGATGAAAGAAGATCATTTATTAGAATTCTCTCTTCAATGCAATCCAGCTGCCATGATAGGATATATTCAATTTGCTATCCCAATAATTGTTCTAAAGTCCCATTATCGCAGTGTCAATGAACGTATGTTCTTGGAATATCAAGAGAATATCCTATATTCTCCTAGCATACTAGATTCTAATAACTGGTTGATATTCGTCCTCTTCGGTGAAAATCTATTCAAAGTTGATTCGGCTTTGGCTAAAGTTGAATTTTTTGAAGTAGTTAAAAGTGTAGATGTATATATACTTATCAAATGGCAATATTACGATGATTGGATCCTAAGAGAAATTGAAGAAAGATTATAGCTATGTAGATTTTCGCATAAAAAGTGTTGAAAAATTAATTATTTTTCTGTATAAAACTTTAATGGTTAAATCACCAAATTAGCGATAACCTATAATTAACAAAATCAACAGGATAAAAAAAGGTTTATTTGAAAAAGTCAAGTATCTGTTTTGTCAGAAAATTCGGTCTTTCTTCGGGAATGAAATGTCCTGTATTTGGTAATGTAATCCCTGTAACATTATTTGCAACCATTTGAAATGAACTTGTAGTCAAGTTGCCTACACCTGCTTCTCCACTTATTGTCAATATTGGCATATCTAGTTTTTGTTTAGCAGCATATTCTTTATTTTGTTCTGCATCTTCAAAGATTGCTCTGTAGTATTCAAAACCAGCACGCAATGCACCAGGTTTGGAATATTGTTTAATGTATTCTTCTCTATCTTTTGATGTTATTGCAGATTGATTGTAAGAGTAATGATCATAAAACCAATTAAGATATGTATCTTCTTTTCCTTCAATCAATTTTTCTGGTAGATCTCTCACTGCATGAAATGAAAGATGCCATATTCCATTTGGTGACAAGTTTGCTGCTTCTTCAACTCCAAATCCAGGTAATGGAACATCTAGTATAATCATTTTTTGTATATCTTGGGGATGTGCAGCTGCATAAGAATATGCAACTGGTCCTCCCCAGTCATGAGCTACAAGATATATTTTACTGTATCCTAATTTTTTTACTAATTGATAGATATCTTCTGCAATAGTTTTCTTATCATATCCTGTTTGTGGCTTTTCTGAATCTCCTAGACCTCTCATATCTGGGGCTATTACTGTATAGTTGTTTGCTATTAATTGGGGAATAATGTGTCGCCATTCATACCACGTTTCTGGCCATCCGTGCAATAAAACAATTGGATCTCCTTTACCGCCTATTACATAATGCATAAGGATCCCATTAACTAGGGTTTTATGATGGGCATATTCGATTGTATCTGTTGATATTGTCTTCTTATTAACATTGTCCATTTCACCCTGTTCTTTTGCATACACAAAAAAAGAAGATAAATAATTGGTATTTGAGAGTGTGGATGGAAGCGATAGTGTTATCAAAGTTATACAAAGTACAAATACAAAAGCAGACAAGAAAAACTTGATTCTTATTTTGTTATCTTCTTTCTTGTTATCGTTGAAATTGGTTTCTGTTTTCTTTTTTACCTCAATTTGGATAGTTTCTTTCATAATTTTTCACTTTCCCAAATTTGCAATAATAATGAAGTAATTATTTACCATACTCATAATGATGACGAACCCATCTCATAGGAAAATCATAACCATCCTCGTCCCGTCCCTTTGGAATTAATTGACTTCTTTCATCAAAAAGATCTGACAAAGTTTCTCTTCCATTTGGTCCATCAAAGAAATATTCTTTATCAACTGCACCCCAAGGCAGATCTCCTCGGTGTTGACTAATTTGGTCACGTAATGCTGTAAATTCTTTTTCTTTTTTTAGTAAAATTTTACGAGCTGTTATCCATTCATTTTTTGAAACAATTTGATGATTGTCAAAGTTTATCATTTACCTACTATCTCCTTTGGTTACATAGTCTTGAAGCCGCACAATAAACCAAGACCATCCCTCAGTATGACTATCATATTCTTTTTTATCTTTATCCGTAAACCCAGTGTGAGTTAAAATTAACTTAGTTTTATTTTCATCTAATCGTTCTAATTGCCAGGATACTATAGTTTCTGGAAAATCTGGAATATCTTTATGTTTCCATGAATAGGAAAGCTCTTTATTTGGAACAATTTTCATTATTTTTCCAACTACATTATGGTCTTTATCTAATTTATGTAAATGTTTATCCGACTTATCTGATTTGTCTTTTAAGAAAGTAAATTGTACATCTCCACCTTCTTTTGGTTCCAATATGGTCACATCTGGAAACCATTGTGTGAGTTGATCTGCATCAGTGATAGCTCTAAATACCTTCTCGATAGATGCATCTATTATTATTTCTTGTTTTATAGTGAGATCATTCATTTTTTTGCTCATTCTCCAGTAATTCCTTCAAACTCCTCAAATTATATGCCCACATACTAGCAAAAAATTTCATCATTTCATATGTCTTATCTGTGTTAAGTGAATAAATTCGATTTTTACCAATCTTTTTCGCTCTAATCAAATCAGAATTTTTGAGAATTCGCAAATGAGAAGATACCGCAGGCTGAGAGAATTTAAAATGCTGCGCTATTTCAGTAGGAGTCATTTCTTTTTTCTTTAGTAAAAGCAATATCTGACGCCTGTTATCATCAGAGATTGCCTTCCACGATGATTCCATTTAAATATTTAATTAATTAATTAATTATTTAAATGTTTATATTTGTCAAAGAGTATTAGTATTGTTAATAAATCTATCCTAAATTTATTTTGGGATTGAAATCATAGTGAGGTTTCAAAGGCCTATATCTGAAGAGATACCGGTGACTAGCAACCTTTCCTTGTTGAGATATTTTATTATTCATGTATACTATAACCTTCCAAATTATAAATAATTAGACTGTTTACAAATTTTAAAAAATATTGATGATATTATCTTCATTGATACTATTTTATAAAATACTGGGATGTTAATATAGAACACAAGATTGTATCAAAATATGTGACTATCCCTTAGAATAGCAAACTATTTGTTAAGCCAGCTTGAAAATTATAGTTGGAGGTAGCAATAAACGAAGAATACTCAAATACATGTTAGAGCAGAATTTACTATAGAAAAAGGGAAAATCGAAGATTTCAAGAAACTGATACAGGATATGAGCAGAATGGTAGAAAATAACGAACCAGACACAATAAATTATCAATTTTATCTTAATAGATCTGAAACAAAATGTATGGTCCATGAAACATACACAAATTCAGAAAGTGTACTTGCTCACATTACTGGCGTTGCATCGAAAACAATACTTCCAAATATTTTCAATATCGCAAAGATAAATAGATTGGATGTTTACGGAAATCCAAGTGAGGAATTGCAAAAGTTACTAATAAGTTTTGATTCACAAACTTTCAATCTATTCACTGGATTCAATAGTTAAGAGGTAGATCATCTCTTCAGGACTGCTTGGAGTAAATGTCTTTTACAGGAACAAATCAACTTCTCTTTTTCATTTTCCATAGCCTATACAAATTGTTCAGCAATGTCTGGCTATTAGTTACATTCCCTACGTTAGTTAGGAACAAAACATTCTATATATTGATATAAATAACTTAAAATAAAAAGTTTGGATTATTGTTGTATATTCTCAATTATTTTCGTAGCTTCATCATAGCTAAAAGCTTTTAAAGTTACAGTACGTGCATTACCTTGACTTTCAATAGA
>DASQLB010000094.1:0-6279 GCA_035630235.1 Nitrososphaeraceae archaeon
TGGCATAAAACAAAATAAATAAATTAAATAAATTATGATAAAGGCATTATCTTGTTTATCCTTTGGATAATATGTTCATTACTATTTATATAATCTTGCAAGATACTAGTGCATTCTTCCACATCTAGATTAGACATCATATTAACAGTAACCCAATGAGCAAAATCGTCTATTGTTCGCATGTAGAGTGCTGATTTTTCTCCTGCTGTGGCTAATTTCTCGAATTGGTTGGCTGTTGGAGTTGTTTCTTCCTCTTTCTTTTCATTCACCATATTAATCTAACAAATCCCTATGATTTTAGTATATTTTTATTTTTGTTGATAGGGAAAAAAATAACTTTTTTCGAAAACATTTCTGGAAATATTTGTCTATTCATGTTTTCGAATACTCATATTCAAATATGCTGTATATATATTGAGGGAAAATATATGAAAAACTCAGTTATTGCAATTCAGTCCTTCGTGATAACTACAATAGTCTATGCACTTCTAGTCCCTGTATTTTTTGAAATGGATATTGCTTTTGGAGAAGGAGAAAACTTTGTTGATGATGGTAACTATGAGACGACTTATAGTCAACAAGTAGAAGTAATGGAAACTGAATGTAAATCTCCTTGCCCATCTAGTGCAGAAATGTGCATTGCAATGTGTGCTTAAAAACCTTTTTTTATTTCCTTTTTGTTTGTTAATTTTTTATCTTTTCTAATCTAACAATTTCGTAATAGATTCTTGTTATCTTTTCTTATTTCTTACAATCTCAATAACCTGGATCTTGTCTACTTTAGCAAGTTCACAAGCAATCTCTAAATACTTGATATAATTGTCCAATGTACTTTGTTTCTCATTCAATAAATATTCATATTCTTTAATAGTTTTTTGAGCATCCTTGTCATTGAAGAAAGTTACAAGGTCACTATCCAAATGTATGTTGTAATTTTTACCATCTATTAGTTGACCTATTCTTTTCTGTTTGAACATCTTTATCAGAACTTCTATAACTTCACCGTCTGGAACATTACTGGCTATACCTACAAAACCTTTAATGAACTGCAAATCATGTCGTACATTTCCAGTGATTCGTATAACCTATGCTTGTCCTGACCTGAATTCCTTTTGTATCTTCTCTTACTTCTTTCGGTGCGTATATTATTACTGGCACTCATAATATCATCCTCAAAAATAGTCAAAAAGAAGGATAGTGTAACAATAACACGCACGATAATGTTACTGTAACATTAACTTTAATTTTTAAATTATTTATTTTATTATTATTATTTTTATTATTTATTTTATTTTTAAGACTTAGTGTTACAGTAACAATAACACTCACGATAGTGTAACAATAACTTTTTGAACAAAGTAAAGAAGAAGGTTTCAAATTTCTTCTTTAACTTCTTCACCAGTTTTAAATTCTATGTCTGGACCGATTGTTTTCTCTATGTACTTATTATAATTTATAATAGATGCTTAACAAATTAACTAATCACTTTATTAAATTAAACTAATTGTATTTCTTCTAACAAAAAAGGATTTAATAATAGCTAATAGATATCTATAGAAAAAAGAGAATTGATATCGCTGTATTTTTTTCTATGTGTCATTTTTACTATAGCTGTAGGTAATTTAATTATAATTTTTGCTGATCCTGACAGTAAAATAATATATTCAAATTGGATATTGATTATAAATTCTTTGGTTGCTGCAGGATTAGCATCATATGTTTTTTTAAAAAATAGGGAGAATATTGATGATAATAAAGAAAATATTCTTTTAACGATAGGACTTGTGTTTTGGTTTATTGCCAATATCATATGGGCATATTACGAAGTAGTATTAGATATTGTATCTCCTGTACCGTCTCTTGCAGATTTTTTCTTGTTGTCTGCATATGTCTTTTTGATTTATAGATTAATGATAATAAGAAAAAAACTCAGTTACATTATAGATAAAAAAATTATGTATTTGATGATAGTATTAACTGGGTTATTCTTAGCATATATTTTAAATCTGACGTTGGATCTAACTCAAACATCCAACTTTAGGGGCGTGATGCTCTTTATTGTCACTATTGCTTATCCTACTTTAAATTCTATATTGACTGTTCTCGCCATAACAATTCTTCTTGGTATTAAAAATGAGAAACATCATCTAGTCCCATGGGTATGTGAATTAATAGGTTTCTTAGCAATTGTAGTAGGAGATAGTTGGTTTGCGATAATAGTTCTTACAACATTCGTAGAACAACTTTGGATTTCTACTTTGTTACTCTCTGCCCATTATTTACTAATAGCTGGTGGTCTTATATGGTATTTACGATACTCTATTAAATGGAAATCAAAAGACCTTGCCTTTAAAATTGTTGTTAGAATGAAAAAGAGAAGACCTAATAATAAAATCATTTTTACTTCAATAACTGTTATTTCTCTTGTTTTGTTTTCATCTGTTTATTTTGGCAATGGATTTGAAAATGGCGGAAATACTTCATGGTTAATTAAGAAGAACCATATCACTGAAAAATCATTACTAACTCCTACTGGTGGTGCTGAGGGACAACAGAATTTCAATAAAGAATTTGTAGTGGGAGCCATTATACCATTTACTGGTTCTTATTCGTCAATTGGAAAACCAGTAAAAGTGGCTCTGGAAAAAGCCGAGCACGACGTAAATAAATATTTTGAAAAAATGAACTCTTCATCAAGGTTCAATCTTGTTATGGCAAATTCAAAATCAAGCCCAGAAGATTCTCTAGAGGCAATAAAACAATTACATTCCATTGGAGCTAAAATTATTGTTGGGCCAGCTACAAGCACTGCAGTTTTAGGTGCGAAAGAATATGCAGATACTAATGACATTACACTAATCAGCTACTCTAGTACTTCTCCATTACTTTCTCTACCAGGAGATAATCTTTTCCGATTGGTACCAGATGATATCAATCAAGGAAAGGTTATTGCAAAGCGAATGATTGATGATGGAATAAAAGTAGTTGTACCAATGTGGAGAGGCGACATCTATGGAAATGAACTTTACAAATCGACAAAATATCAATTTGAAAAACTAGGTGGAAAAATTGAAGAGGGGATAAACTATAAACCGCATACAGGTAAATTCGCTACAAGTTTACATAGAATTAATTTCATTATGTGGAATGAAGATCTAGAAAGATTAAACAGTATTGTAGATGAGGCAATAAAAAAATATGGCAATAAATCTGTAGGAGTTTTTCTAATATCTTACGATGAAGTAACACCTATCTTAATTCAATCTTCTATGTATCATTCGCTTGGTAACATCAGATGGTATGGCAGTGATAGTATTGCTCAGAATCATCACATTACAAAGAATATAGATTCTGCACTATTTGCAATTAAAACCAATTTTTCAAATCCTTTATACTCAATAGATACAAAATCACCTAAAATTCATGAGTTAATCGAAATATTAGAAAGGCAGTTACACGATGGAGGTTCTATAACCTACCCTGCAATAGCTTACGATTCTTTTTGGATTTCTTCTTTAAGCTTGTATACAAATAGTACCAATAGTTATCTTGTTGATCATAAAAATAGTAGTAAGAACTCTTTCAAAGATATTGTTTCCAAAACAACAGAATCTTTTGATAACGGTATTTCAGGCAAAATACAACTTAATGATGCAGGGGATCGGATTGGTGAAAATTATGATTTCTGGCATATTTCTAAAGATGCTCTGAAAAGTCATTACGTCTGGAAAACAGAAAGTAATTCAGGAGAGTCAAGTCATTAGAAGAGAATTCAAAAAAAATAATCATTTGCAGATGATATTATCTTTAACTAGATAGATACATTACACTAATTATATATTTTGATTTTTACATTTTGTTGTGTAACTTCTTTTGGTCAACAAATATAATTCTTGAAGATTTTTGCTTGTTCTATTCCAGTTATTGGAGCTCTTTGTTATTTAGTAGTCCTATATGTGCAAGATTGAAGCTTAATCCAATATTTTTGTTCATGAGTTGTTAGGACTGGTTGATTTAAGGTTTGTAGATACTCGTGGTCCAGGCTATGGCGACTATGACTTGATTTATTTGATAATCGATTTGTTCTACTTAAATATCAAGTTATAAAATAAAAAACTTCATAACTATTCATGACTGAATCCAACAAAATGATTGTAAGTCTGTACACCAAAACTTGTTATAACTTTTTGTAATTCCTCACTGGATTTTCTATAAACTTCTAAATTATCCATTAGTAAAATTGAAAATCTTTGGAAGTATTGTCTGAGATGCAATACCGCTTATGGTTGAATTTTGATCCTGTTATATTTTTTCTTTTAGGCATTAGTTTTTGTTATATTCATCATGACGACGAACCCACGCCATAGGAAAGTCATACCCATCCTCGTCCCGTCCCTTTGGAACTAGATCAAGGTAGTTATATGTATTATTCAATATATCTATTCCACGTGCATAAGCTGAATATGTGTGAAATATTTTACCTGATGGATCTTTATAAAAGACACTCATCCCAGGCAGTTCTGAAACATATGGATTTTGTATGGTAAAATTGTAGAAACCTTCTTTCTTTTCTAATTCTTCTGCTGTAAATGATACATAATATTCACGGTTAAAATCTGTATCAAAAGAAGAAATCCACTTAAAATCCCACCCCAGCCGCTTCTTGTATGCACCTATCTTACTATAAGGCGCTTTAGAAATTGCTATCATGGTCACATCTCTTTGGTTCAAATGTACAATTATATTATTAAAATTGTCGGCCCAAAAAGAACATGACGGACATGGTGCATCCCATGTAGGATCATACATCATATGATATACTATTAGCTGACTTCGTCCGTCAAACAGTTCTGACAATGTTTGTTTTCCATTTGGTCCATCAAAGACATATTCTTTATTGACCTGAACCCAAGGTAGATCTCGTCGTTGTTGACTAAGTTGGTCACGTAATACAGTAAATTCTTTTTCTTTTTTAAGTAGTTCTTTCCGAGCTTCTATCCATTCACGTTCAGAAACAACTTTGTGTTTATCTAAAAGGTAAGTCATTGTTTTTCCCACGCCTCCTTTTCTTTATTTTCAAGTATTCTACAATATTTAGTCAACTCTTTTAAAAATAAAGTCCAACCTCTATCGTGTTGTTTTATAGATGTTGAATACATATACATTATATACAATATGGAATATTTAAATGTTTAAATGTTTAAATAATTCTTTAATTATAATATTATGATAATGACAGGCTCGGTTTGGAAAGCATTAGCTGAGGATAACAGAAGGCAGATTTTATTATTGCTTAAGGAACATGATATGTTTCCTTCAGAATTAGCAAAGCATTTTGATACTACCTTTGCTGCAGTATCCACAAATTTACGAATTTTAAAAGATGCAGATCTCATCAAAGAAACTAGAGAAGGACAGAAAAAAAGATACTCTATAAATCCTAAAAAAACTCTAGAAATAAAAGAATTTTTTGATAAAATGTGGGGATATAATCTTGAAGGCCTTAAAGAGTTTGTAGAAAGTAAAGAGAAAAAGAAAAAAAATGAACGATAAATATGATGTACTTAAAAAAGAGATAGTAATAAATGCACCCGTAGAGAAAGTATACTCTGCTCTAAATTACTCCAGAACAATTAACTCAATGGTTCCCTAATATAGTAACTATAGAACCACAGATAGGTGGAAAAATTTCTTTTAGATTCTTAAAAGAAAGTACTCAAGAAGATAAAGACCATGAAATTGTTGGTGAGATTGTTAGTTTTATACCAAATAAAGAGTTATCCTATACTTGGAATTTCACTACAAAGCCTGAATATAATAAAAATACTATTGTTACATGGAAGCTTGAGCAACTAGATAAGGATAAAACAAAATTAACTCTAATTCATAGTGGATTCACAAATGCAGATAGATTACAATATGATGATCATAACAAAGGATGGAGTTGGCATATTAAAAGACTGGAAAATCTTATGGATAAAACACAAATGCAAACGAAATTGTAATGCAGTATTCCAAGCTGTGGAAAATAGGGATTTTGAATCTGTTAGAAAATATGTAAGCGACAACATATAGTACGAGGGACCTGAGGGACTTGGTTCATTTAATAAAGCTGAGCCTTATTTGAAATATAAAGAGCATCTCAATTTACCAAAAGCAGATATTAAAAAGAAATTTGTAGATAATAATGATGTATGTCTTATCTGTGACATGATTTTCGACAAACAGTCTGTAACATCATAGATATTTTCATGGTACCACGTTAATGATAGAAAAATA
>DASQLB010000095.1:0-3197 GCA_035630235.1 Nitrososphaeraceae archaeon
CATGCTGTTATAATGACACCTCAGGACAATAACAGCATTACAAAAGGTGCAGTAACAACATGTTCTTATGAGGCTAAAAAACTTGGAATAAAATCAGCAATGCCGTTATACAAAGCATTAGAATTATGTCCTAATTTAATATTACATTCAGTAGACAAAAAGTTCTATGAAAAGATATCTAATGAGGTTATGAAAATATTAGAAGGTTATGCAGATATTTTTGAACAAGCAAGTATAGATGAAGCGTATTTAGACTGTACAAATAAAATTTCAAATATTAATATAACGGTGGAAGAATATGCTCAAGAAATTAAAAAATCTATAAAAGAAAAATGTGGTGGCTTGTTAACATCTATAGGCATAGCGCCAACAAAATCTGTTGCAAAAATTGCATCTGATTATCAAAAACCTGACGGTCTTACTATAGTACACTTTAATGCATTGAAAGATTTTCTTAGTCGATTAGATGTTGAAACAATTTCAGGAATAGGAATCAAAACACAAAAAATTCTAAAAGAACAAATGAATATTAAGACTATAGGTCAACTATCAAATACAGATGTTCAACTCCTCATAGAAAGATTTGGAAAGAAGATAGGAACATGGATGTGGCAAGTTGCAAATGGTTTAGACAATGAACCAGTTCTTCCTCGCGGAAATCACGTATCATTAAGTAATGAATCTACATTAGAATTTGTTACAGAGGATAAAGAGATAATAAAACAATCTCTGTATGAGTTGATTGATGAACTTTACGAAAGAATAAAGAACAATAAATATCAATTTAGAACAGTTGGAATAAAATTAATGAGAACTGATTTTAGTATTGAAACTAGAGAAAAATCTTATATCAAATATCAAAGTGAAAAAAAAAGCATTGAATCCATAATAGAAGAAATTTTAGGTAAATTTAATTTAGAAGACAATAATTTGATCGTTCCTTCGAAAAGAATTAAAAATACTAAATTTTTACCTATAAGAAAAGTAGGATTGAAAGTATCAAATTTGACAGCAATAGAAAAAAGTAGTAAAGACACTGAATACAAACAAAAGACATTATTAGACTATTGTTAACCATTGTAATCAAACGAAATACTCATAGATTAAATAATTCAGTATATTGTTTTGTTCAATAAAATGACATATATTGTCTACGATCTGCTTCATTGTTGATAGTTATATTAATGATTATCTTGGATATTAATTATATTCATTTCTTAAACTGTAATGTTTAGAAAATTATTTTATTAAAAACTGAATTTTATAGATTCGTGGTAATAATCTTTTGATAAAGTTCTTTAATTAGGAAACTTAAAGGTTTAATTAATAACAACTTTTCCTGTCATAAATGGATGTATTAAACAATGATAATCAAATTGGGCAGGTGAATCAAATGTTTTATCCCATGTGTAGCCCGGAGAAATGGGACCCGAGTCAAATGGTGCCTCACCATTTGCTATTTCTGGGTTTCCTTCAGCAGTTACAGTGTGAGTTATTGAATCATCGTTTGTCCATGAAATTGTACTTCTTGATGATAAACTGGTATGAGGTGGAACAAATGACTCAATATTATTTAGGTCTCCTGCTCCTGGTGCAATTGATACTTCTGATTCTTGAGCAAATATATTCAAATATAAATTATAATTAAAATTAATAGTTGATGATAATATTACTGAGACTATCAAAAATAAACCTAAGGATAAAAGCTTATGCATATATTATTAAGATTTTTACTATATTTTTACAATTCTAAAAAATATGTAGTAATAAACAATTTGAATATTGAGATTATAGAAAAATATAGTAGTATTATATACTAGTCTTTTATTAATAAAATTATGCTGAAAAAAGTTAATATAAATACTATTCTGAATAACTTAATAACATATAAAAAAAAATGAATATATATTACTATTCAACTAAAACTTCCTCTGATTCATGTTATAATTTACTAATTGTAGGTTTAATTTTAGAAAAAGTAATGTATGCAGAATCAGAAATAGTACATTGAATAGATGAAGTCTTATAGTCACTAATCTTTTTGCTATTGTTGATCAATTTGCGAATCTAATAAAATAATATAAAGGTATTAGGTATTATCTTTATATGCACATATAGCTACATAATTTATAGTTAGGTGGGCAAGAGGATTTACACGGTGAATCAATAACTGGTAAATCTGTAATTGGTTCATTTCCATCTGATTCTCGATCTTGCTGTACTGTTGTTGTTGTTGTTATTGTTGGGATAGGATAAGGTAGACTAATTCTTTCTGATATGGAATTGCTACAATTTTCTTCTCCAAAAATAAAGTATTGTTCAATAGGTATAGTTATTGCATAAATAAAGAATGATAACACACAAAGAATTGTAAAGTCAGACTGTTTCATACTAATTCAATAATGTATTTATTATATTCTCCTAATAAAAATATTTAAAGGCTCAGTATTGTCATTATTATTTAAATTTGCTAAAATTAGATTTCTTAATGAAAGTTTATGGTTTATTATAAAACTTCTTTAAATGTTCAACTTCAGTCGATGAGAGAGATTATATATTGATTAATGATTTTTATAATACCATTAAAATAAGAAATAAATTGTATAATTACAGAATGAATGTATTAATCAATAACCTTATTGACCTAACCAATATTTAAGACCTATTCTCACTGCTTTAGATGAAAGGATTCATACTAGAAATATATATGTTAGAAATTAATTAATGAAGATGTGATTCAGATAATATCTGTGAACTGAGATATTATTAAAATTTTGACTAAATTTAGGTGAGATTTACTATCTTCGATTGAGGCTTTCATACAACTGATTTTTATCTAGATAGTTTTTCATTATTTGAACATTTACACGTTCTCTTAAAGTTATACTTAGTGTTTCAAATCTTTTTATACCATTATAAACTTATTAGCTTTATAGTTTACTAACTAAAACCATACATTATTTATCATATCATATTGTAATATTAGTTCCATCAATCGTTTGTAACCAAATTCAATGGGTGTTGGAGAAATCTTGCACCCATTTTACTACCAACAGAATTACCAACAACTGTTTAAATACTCGATGCTTCAACAGAACAATATTTTTTATCATGTGAATTATGTAAAAATTAAAAATTATAAAAAATATGGTAAAACATTGTCAAAACGACCGTTAATGAAATATTCATCTGACAAG
>DASQLB010000096.1:0-2326 GCA_035630235.1 Nitrososphaeraceae archaeon
TTCAATAAATATAAAATCAGATGAAAGATTAAATACAAAATTGGATTCATATTATAGTCTGGAATTTAATCAATTAAGCTATTTTCTTATAAAGTTACATAAGGAAAATTTTAATTTTACTTCTATGTCGATTTAAACAGTATATTCAATTAAGTTCTATTAAGAATTAAAATAAAGAATACTGTATTAATAAATATATAAAAAATAAAACGACTCTGAACTTATTAGATTATTATCTCGATCATCATCATCATCTTCTTCTTCTCTGTTGGCATAAAAATTTTTTATTTACTATAGTATTATTATACATTAGTGTAAATAGTTATACAGAGTTATACACATATTCTACCTTGAATTCTTTCTTTGACTAACCATAATAATACCAAAAGATTCACTTCTATCTTAAATACTGCATCATCCTTTCAAGCATAATTTTCTCGAAAGGAGAAAATAATATGTGTTTTAGATATAGAAGTTGAATGCTTGAGTATTCCCTGTACCACCATCTGGATATGTATTGTATAATTTTCATATATATTTACTCAAGAATTAATAAAATTTCCTGTTACAAACATGTTTCCTTCTTTTGAAATATAGAATCCAAGCACAGATTTGTCAATTTGTTCGAGACATATCCATAACCAGAGTTCTGATCTTCTATCTAAATGATAATTTCATCAATTATAAATACAGAAATTCGTTGACTTTTTTGTATTATATGAACCAAAATTTGTATCCAGTTACAAACATAAGCATAAGTTCACAGAAGCATATTTTCTTTTCTTATCCTCTAAAGATTACTAACACTTTGGAAGTATTTCTGAAACTTACCAAAAAAGTAATAATACAAAGAGTATATTACGATAAAGATAGATACTTTATTTTTCTTATTTCTAATACCCTTAGAGTAGAAGTAGGTTATCTTAGCTATAGATTTTCGTTAACTTAACAGAGCCAATAAAACAAACTAAAAAATATTAAATCCTACATTTTCTAAAGACTATAACAGTAATTAAAATAATACTTTTATCATACATATTTTATTAATCAAATTACAGTTTTTACTAGATTTTAAATTTTATGTTAAAAAGCTTTAAACTTTAGTTATCTAAAAACTTCGTTAATGTTTTAGTAAAAATTTCTATTTTTTCCAGGTGAGGATAGTGTCCGCAATGGTCTATTATAACTATTCTACTATTAGGAATTTTAAATTTTTTTGCGTATCTTACTGGTATTAATTTATCGTATCTACCCCAAATAATTAAAGTAGGTATATCAATTTTTAATCGATCATTCAAATTTGGGTGGTCATTAAATCCCATCAATGTAGACATAAATGCGTACTTGGAATTCTGTAGATTCATTCTGTTGATAAAATCAAGAATAGATACATCATTGGCAATTGTTGAATCATATACCATTTCTTTGTATGCTCGTAAAACATTTTCATATGTTGGATATAAAGCAGCAGAAATATAATGTTTTAAGGTAGGAGTAACATATCTCATCATTCCAGCAGGAGACACTAAAATTAGTTTTTTTACCGTATCGTTATACTTCATAGCATATTCCAATGCTAGCAACCCTCCAAATGATGAACCTATTATAATAACATCAGATATGTTTAATATATTGAGAAATTTTTTTATGAAATTAATAAAAAAATCCACTGTATATTCTACATGTGGCTTTTCACTATAACCAAATCCAATAATATCTGGAATAATTAATCTATATTTTGATGATAGGGAAGGAATGATTTTGGTCCATCTCTCAGCGGATCCTCCCAAACCATGTAAAAAGAGAATGGCGGGTCGATTTGAACTATTATTAACGATATCATAATACCGAATTAAATATTTATCGACTTCTACATTCTTACAGTAATAAGCATTAACCAAATATCAAAAGTATTGATATGGACTCATATTTAATTCCAATGCCAAATAAATCGTATCAAATTTTTATAGAACATTTATTCCTGTTAGATATCATAAATGATAAAAAATCGATTCAAAAAAAATGTTTTATAATAATATTAAAATTTAATTACCAAATATTGTATTAATAAATTTTACTAATTCTTTTTGATAGTGGGTATCTTGTTTCTTTCAAATCTAATTCTCATAAATATAAATAGGATATCTATAGTTATAGATTTATCGTGAACTTAACAGAGCCGAAAAATCTATTGGTGAAGAATAAAATACAAGTAACTCCGCTAAAGCATAAGATGCTATATTTTGTTTCTTTTCTCGTTTTTATTAAATGTAAAAATAGAATTTCTCAATTTAATTTATAAAGTTATTTAAATAATAAAGAATAT
>DASQLB010000097.1:0-27467 GCA_035630235.1 Nitrososphaeraceae archaeon
CACACTGGTTCAGCTGGCTAACGAACCAACTGTTTTTATAAAAGCAAGAGGAAAAAGTATACCCATGGCAGTAGATGTTTCACAGATCATCGTTAAGAGAATGAATACATTGGGTTACAAGGTCTCATCAGTAAAAATTGGTTCTGACGTTGTTAAATCTCAAGATGGAAATAATCGCAACGTCTCAACAATTGAGGTAGCTGTGTCTAGAAATAGCTCCTAGATTGTTTCAATTGTTAAACTGTCATCGATATTTCAAATCTAAGCTAGATTTTTTATAAATACTTTATTGATTTCGCATATTTTAGTTTCGCCTGATTTTATAATACCATAACAACTATCACTAATGTTCATACAAAGGATCGAACTGTCATCTTGAGAAAAATCAATTCCTACAGTGAATTCGTGAAATGATAGACCATCTATTACAATTTCATTACAATAAGTCGATGAAATGAAATCATTATTTTTTAATAAAATTTCATACTCACCAGGTTGCAACTTGACTTCTTTTAAGCTAGTGCCACTATTAGAAGTAACAATCGAATAGATCGGTTCTTTACCATATACAATGAGATTTGATTGACGGTCGATTTTTTTACATGACTCATCATCACAGTCATATAAAGTGCTACAGATTTTTTCAGAATTTACATTTTCTAGTATACATGTAAATATATTAGTATTAACCTTTACAACTGATTGTTGGAATTGAGGTTTATTCATAGTTTTTTTTTCTGCGTAAAAATTACTTAACTCTTTATTAAAGTATGTGTTTGTAATCGGACTCTTAATAATGGATTTTTCAACTAACTTCGCGTTATAACTCTTTAAAATTTCACCAGAAATTAAAATATTATTACCAATTAATTCTATAATAAGTAAAAAAAATAATATAGGAATTAAATTAAATATTTTATACATACAATATTCATAGATTTAAAGATATTAATCACTGACGAAATTTTTATTAGTAAAATTATATCTGTATAATTAAGTTAATTAAAGATAGAATACATTATTACTTAATATTTTATTAGAGGAATAATAAAGTATTTAATCCTGATGGAATTAAAAGTGCTATTAATTTAGGATAAGGACATTTCCATTAATTAATTTTAAACTCTTTATTTCTTGTTGTTATAGTACAAATATTCAGTTTCAATTAATTGTATCCAGTTACCAAAATGTAATAAGTTACAATCATTTTGTACTATTTGTATACATCAATAATAGTCATAAATATTTATATTCCGTTTAGAAAGTAATATATTATATTTTTAATAGTCTTCTCTAATGATGAAATTATAGTGTCTCACTTTAAGTACTTTTCAAGCTTCTGGATATGTAATACCATCAGTTGTATACCATATGGATTCAATATTTCTTAATTCATGAAGTGATGAAAATCCAAGCAATAACATTTTCTGTCTTCTGAAATATGGGTTAAGAACATTATATAATTTAATAAAACCAATGGCCAAAAGCTTTGACTACCCCTCTGAATAATAATTTATTTTATTATGAAAGCAGAAGTTCTTATACATATGTAGATATTTAATTAACCTAACATCTGTATGCAATTCTATATATACATAGTTTGTTCTATACTTAAAAATCCCTATTGTTATAGATGTGTTCCTAAGGCTTAAACCGAAAAAGTACAAATACAAAGAATACAAGGGTAAACAATAATTGTCATTTTTTTTTCTTAATAGTATTAAGTGGATTATTATTATCTCTAGATGTGTGGTTCATGTATTTAAGTTGAATAAGTATAAACATCGAATGATGTCATCGAAATGCTTTCAAAGAAGATCTCTATAACTAATTTGGAATTGAATTGTAAATGATATTAATAAAATATTTAATTTACATAAAATTATTTTTAACAAAAATTATTGATAATTATTTATTTGAATATTTTGAATATAATATGAAATAATAGAAAAGTTAAATCTTCCCCAAAATATTTTTTATTACCTATTTCCATGTTAAACTAAGTTATGTAGGAAAAGTTGGTGTTAATTAAATAGTTAAATCACTATAAATATAAATTTCATTAAGAATTTGTTAAATATATTTAACATAATATTTTGAACAATGGTATAATCTTGTGAATCCAAAATCCTCATGAAGATAATTATTCAACCAAATATCAACGATAGTTGGATATTATTAAAAACGACCTAACAAGACTAATGAACATAATAAATTTTATATGCATATTAATTTTATGATCACCGATCGAGATTTAGATACACTTAAAAATTTAGAAAGATTTCTTGGAATACAGCTAAAAACATATTACCAGTTCATATCTCAATTTATGAGAACTTAGAATTTCATTAGGAAATTAACCAGGCTAATACTATAAAATTTAGGAAATTTAATTCTTATACTGCCAAAGGACTAGTTAAATTTAATGAGCTGAAGAATATTTTCTAAACTTAATAAAAAATATAATATACAATCAACTCATTATTCTTATCAGAATGGTTTTTATTAAAAAAGTTGAAATTTATGGCTTTAAATCATTTGGTTTTAAAAATACTGTTATTAATTTTAACAATGGGCTTGTGGCGGTCACTGGTCCCAATGGTTCAGGTAAAAGTAATGTATTAGACGCGATTATGTTCGCACTGGGTGAAAATAGTCCCAAAGCGTTAAGGGTAGACAAGTTTCAATCTCTTTTTCATGATACCCAAAATAAATCGCACAAATTAGTTCGCGTAAGCATTACTTTTGACAATCAGAATAGAGGCATTCCAATTGATTCGGATAATGTAACTCTAACTAGGGAAATGGAAGATTCAGTAGGAGAAAGTCAATATCATTTAAATGGAAAAAAAGTTACAAAATCTACAATTATTGAGCTATTACAAATTGTAGTTGCGGTTCCTAATAAATTGAATATTGTACAACAAGGAATGATAACACGAATATCAGAGTTAAATTCAGAAGAAAGACGAAAAATTATAGAAGATATAGTTGGACTTTCATATTTTGATGAAAAAAAAGAGGAATCATTAAAACAATTAGACGAATCAGATAGAAGACTCGATATAGCACTTGCACGGATGAATGAAATTAGAAAGAGGATTGATGAATTAGAGATTGAAAGAAATGAACAATTACGATTTCAACATATAGAGATGGATATCAAAAAATATAAGGCAATAAAAATTTCAATTGAAAATAGAAGAGTTCGAGAAAATATTTTAACCAATTATCAAGAATTAGAAAAAGTAAGAATAAAATACAATGATATTGGTAATGAGCTGAAAGAAACAAAACAAGAGTTAGAAAATTTAGATTTAGAGAAAATGAAATTCATTAAAGAAGAGGATCTGATTAATAAGGAAAAAGCTGAAATCAGCAATAAGATATCTTCAATAGTATATGATGTTGAGAAATCAAAGGCTATTTTCAAAGAAACTATTTCAAGAATAGAGCAAATTGATAAAAATTTAAAAAATGGAGAAACTGTACAATCAGATTCGAGTATAAAATTAAAGAATTCTCAGGATGAAATTGCAAAGTTAGAAGAAAACATTGAAATTGTAAATAATAGAAAACTTATTCATACTAATGAGTTAAAAAATTTAGATCATCGAATATTCAATCTATCTAATAAAAATAAGAAAATAGAGTTTGATAAAACAAAGATTAATGATAGATACGAAAAAATCTTGTCTTTGAACAACCAATTTGAAGTTAATCTTCTAAAACTAAATGAAAACTTAAAAATTATTATTAATAACAGAAATGAAACAAATTCTAGAGTCAATAACTTGAAGCTTAAGGAATCTTTAATTGCCCAAGAATTACAAAATAATACTTCAATTGCAATAGATTCGAAAGCACAGGTAGAAAAAATTTCCAAAATATTATTGAAAATTGAGAAAAAAATTAAGGATTTTAATGATAATATCGAAGAATCAAAAATAATATTAAAGAATTCTGATACTCAAACATTCAGATTTGATGAAAAAAACAAGATTTTACTGGAATCTATGTCTGAAGATTTAACTATTTCTGAAATAATTAAAGATAATGATTTACGTATTGTTGGAATAGTTCAAGATTTAGTGAAATGGGATAATAATTATATTAGGCCGGTAATGGCTGTGGGATCCGAATGGTTGAAGGCTGTGGTTGTTAATAACGTAGAAGATATGATAAAAGTAGCAGAATTTGCTAAAGTTAGGAAATTGCCTAGAGTTAAAATAATTCCCTTAGACATTATTCAACTTTCTGAAAAAGTTGTATTATATGATGAGAATCCAGCCATTATTGGTAACTTATCCACTTTTGTACATTCTGATAATAAAAAATTGATAGATTTTATATTTGGAAATACTATTGTTGTTAGAACAGCAAGAGAAGCATACAATCTCTCAGTAAATGGATACCGTTCAGTATCAATTGATGGGGAATTTTTTGAGCCTAAATCAAAAATTCTTTTGGTAGATTATAATTCTGCAGTGGTTGATTTTGTTACTGAAATAAATCTTAAAAATGATATTGAAAGTCTTAGAGTATTAATAATGAGTTTAAAAAACTCTCTTTTTAAAAAGACAACTGAGCTACAAAATTTACTAGATAAATTAAAAAAATTGCAATCTGAAAAAATAGGATTAGAAAATAGTATGAAATACTTAGAAGATAAAGTTATTTTTCAAAAAAATGTTTTAAAGGAAAATGGAACAGAATTAAAGGATTTGAAGATTTTACAAATTAAGAATGAAAGTGATTACAATAATACTATAACATTGCTGGAAACAGTTAAAAAAAGATTTTTTTTAATAAATGATACCAAAAAAAATTTGGAGAAGCATCTGAATATAATAAAATTAAATCTCGAACAAACAAATATAGCCGATTCAAATTTAGAGAGAGGTAAATATCAAGGAATACTCGAATCAGATAATCAAGAATTACAAAATATTATTATTAAACTTTCGGAGAAAAAAAATGAAAGAGATTTACTCTCAGAACGAATTAACATGTTACATCAGGAAAGGAATATTTTAACAAAAGAAAAATCTGAGAAAGAGATTTTGATGTCCGATTTAAAAAATAAAATAGAAAAAGAAGAAGAAGATATAAAATTTTTAAGAGATAAAGAACAAAATATTATTTTCTCTTCTGGAAACACATATACAATATTACAGTCATATGAAGAAAAAATTAAGAAATTATTGGATCATGAAAGGAAACTCTCGCGAGAAAATAGTATATTCGAAAGGGAAATTATTTTATTAGAAAAAGAAATTCTGAGTTTGAAACAACATGAAGTTAAATTAAATAACGATCTTATGTGGTTAGGCTATAAAGAATTAAATGAAGCTGATTATGACGTTGATGATCTTGTTATTCATTTGACTGAAGAATATGAGCTATTAAAAAGTAGAATAAATTTGAAAGCTAATGAAAATTATATCCAGGTTGTTAATGGATATAGAGGGATGTCAGATAGAAAAAATGATTTAGAAAAGGAAAGAAATTCAATTGTTATTTTCATAGAAGAAATATACAAAGAAAAAAAGAATCTCTTTATGGATGCTTTCTTAAAAATTAATAAAGACATCAATTTTATTTTTTCCACCATTATTGGTGGGAACGCTTGGCTTGAAATTGAAAATCAAGAAGATATTTTTTCCAAGGGAATCAGGTTAATAGTTCAATTTCCAGGAAAGCCAAGAAGAGATTCTACTGCCTTATCAGGTGGGGAAAAGACAATGGCAGCAACTATTTTTCTTCTTGCCCTTCAAGCTATTAAACCATCTCCATTCTATTTGATGGATGAAGTTGACGCCCACTTGGATGCACAAAATACAGAAAGATTATCGAAGATATTATTTGAACGATCTAAAAATAATCAGATAATTATGGTAACATTAAAAGATTCGACTATTTCAAAGGTGGATCAGATTTATGGAGTCTATCCAAGAGAGGGTGTTTCTCATATTGTCAAGTATAAGTATCATAAAAAGGAATTAGACGAAATCACATTAAATTAAAGTGATGATATATGTAGGATCAAATGGACTCATAATTATAGCATCTAATAAAATGTGAACGATTTGCTTCAATTAATGTTGGTTCACTGTTTTTGCATTCTTCACTTGAATATAAACACTTATTTAAAAATTTACAGCCACAGTCACACGAAGATTCTATTTCGTTTTTTATCTTTATTTCTTGAAAATCATTAAATTTTGGGATTGCAGATATTAAAGCTTTGGTATAAGGATGAAGAGGATGACCTAACACCTCATGAATATTGCCTTGCTCAATAATTTGTCCTCTATAAATGATGATTATATTATCTCCAACGTATTGTGAAGTAGAAAGATCATGTGTAATGTATAAGAATGAAACGTTTTCTTCATCTCTTAATTTTTTCATTAAATCAAGTATCTGAAAGCGAATAGAAACGTCTAACATTGAGACAGGCTCGTCAGCTATAATTAAAGAAGGTTTAATCACAAGGGCTCTAGCAAAACTGACCCTTTGTCTTTGGCCACCTGATAGCATATGGGGATATTTAGTAGATATTTCATCAGGATCTAAATTTACTTTTTTTAAGGCATAATTAACACAATCTATTAAATCTTTTTTTGAATTTTTTTTTTTGTGTACCTCTAGAGGTTCTTTAATAATATCAAATATCTTCATTCGGGGATCTAAAGACGAATAAGGATCTTGAAAAATCATTTGAATTCCAGATCTTAGCTTTAGTAATTCCTTTCCTTTGATATTAGTAATATCTCTATCATTGAAGATTATTTTACCTGAATCAGACTGAATTGATCTCATAATAAGTTTAGCTAGAGTTGTTTTTCCCGATCCAGATTCTCCTGCAACAACGAGTATTTCGCCCTTACAGAGTTTTAAATTGATGTTATCTATAACTTTTATTTTCTTAGGAGTTTTGAATCGTATAATATCAATAATATTGCTACGTATGGAAAAATCTTTGTTTAAATCGATAATTTCAAGTAATGTGTCTTTCAATTTACTTAGTATATTTGTAATCAAAAAATTTGAAATTGTTAGGACGCTTCTTTCTTTAAACCAAATATCCTATCAAAATAGTCAGAATGTTCCTTAATTAACTCCTCAGCTTCGCT
The DNA here is from genome assembly GCA_035630235.1 of Nitrososphaeraceae archaeon. GTDB lineage: Archaea > Thermoproteota > Nitrososphaeria > Nitrososphaerales > Nitrososphaeraceae > TH1177. The sequence goes on from DASQLB010000097.1 coordinate 7,140, forward strand.
TTCAGGAATATTCGCTAATTTTCTTGCAAGTTTCATTTTGTATTCTAACTGCATTTGCCGAGCAATTTGAATTCTCTGTGCTTGAGGAGATCCTGCTCCGTGCATTGATTCTGTCAGATAACCAACAGAGTTTCTTCCTAGCGTCATATTTTCAATGAGCCTTAAGATTCTTACTCGTTTTTCTATAGAAACACCTTTCCTCCCTTTAAGATATTTTTCTAAGAGTGGACCGGTTTCAGGACTACGAAAATCTTTTTCAGAAGGCATTGTTACTACTAAACCTCCTGCTATGTCTTGAGCTAACCTGCTTATTTCATAGGGAAAGCGAGTGACATTATGCTTACAAACGTTAGCAAGCATATCGTCATTTTGAAAATTACCAGCCTTTGTTTTATATGATTGAAAGGAGGAAGCAATACCTGTTCCAAAAATTGTCTCATTTAGATGAGTCATTTCAACCAATTTATCCTTAATATGTGACGCATTGGCTACACCATTATAGTCAGAAATTGAAGCTGCTGCACCAATGAGGACATCACCTAATCCAGTTTTACATACATAACTTCTCCGATGATAACAAGTAAATCGTTCTATTAACATTGCAGCATAATCATATTCTCCATCCATAAAGATAAGTTCGTTAGGAATGAAGGTATTATCAAAGATTATCATTGCTTCCTGGCCGGAATATTTAGAATTACCTGCATCTAGATCGCCTTCTTCCATACTTCTTGTATCACAGGACTGTCTTCCATAGATGTATGTTATTCCTTCGGCATCTGCAGGAATAGCTCCAACAATTGCATAATTTTTATCCTCATTACGCAACCTCATAGTTGGCATTACTAAAATCCAATGTGAATTGATACAACCAGTTTGATGAGCTTTTGCGCCAGTTATATAAACACCATTCTCATCCCGTTTTGTGACATGCACAAATAAATCTGGATCTGCTTGTTGAGAAGGAGAAAGACTTCTATCTCCTTTAACATCAGTCATAGCTCCTCCTATGACATGATTCTCCTCTTGAATTTTTTTTATGAATTCTTTTAATCTTGAATGGTATACTGTATTGTATTTTTCATCAATTTCAAATGTAGTCGAATAAAGAGAATTTAAAGCATCCATACCTACACATCTTTGAAAACATGTGCCCGTCAGCTGTCCAAGCTTTCGCTGCATTTTATTTTGATTGACTAAATCTGTAGTATTTTCGGCAATGTGTAAGAACCTGTTCACTCTTCGACCAGAAAGGGAAGATTCAGCAGATGCAATAGATGGGTCTTCATTAGCTATGTCATAAGTTTCTGCAACAGCATTTATTGATGGTCTAATCATAGGATGGTCCACCGGCTCTTTTACTAATTCCCCAAATAGATATACCTTAAGATTCCTATTTCTTAAACTTTCAATATACTCTTGGCCATTATTGATAGGCATATATTATATATAACGTTTGGATATTATTTATATATATCAGCGTTCAAGTGAACTATTTAAATAGCTTGAATTGATATTTCTAAGATTATAGATTAATTATAATGTGTATATTTTTATTAATACTGTTTAATGGAGTATGAAATTAACCGATTCTAAAAAAGACTCATTCAGACGATTAGCACGAGATCAAGGATACAGAAGTAGATCCGCTTTTAAACTCAAACAAATCAATCAATCTTACCGAATATTGAATAAAGGTGATTGCATTGTAGATATCGGATGCGCCCCAGGAGGGTGGATGCAAATAGCATTACCTGAGGTAGGAACAAAAGGAAAGGTGATAGGTGTAGATATAAAAAAAATTGAACCATTATCTAATGCATTTATTATCCAAGGTAATATTGAAGATGAACATGTAACGGATAACATTCTAAAGATATCAAATTCATGTGTTGATGTTGTTTTATCGGATTTGTCACCAAATGTAAGTGGTAATTGGGAATTAGATCATGCAAGACAAATCGATTTAACCAGAAATGCTTTAAGATTAAGTAGTATAATATTAAAAAAAAGAGGAAAAGCTGTTTTTAAAGTTTTTCAAGGTGATATGCTTAACGAACTAGTCGTCGAATTGAAAAAAAAGTTTAAGAAAGTGATACTTACTAAACCGAATGCAAGTAGACAAGTTAGTAGTGAGATATATTTAATTTGTCTTGATTACAACCCTGGCTAGATCGTTTTGTAATCTATTTCCTTATCGTACTCATAGAAGTTGGTTAAACTTAAAATTAATCTCTTTATTAACTTTGAATCTACTTATATTGCATCAATAAAAAACAAGTTATTGTTATCCTCAAATAGTTTACAAACAAAGTATAGAAAACAAATTTCAAAATATGAGAGGGAAGGATTTTATAAGATCTTATTTTCGAGAAGAGATGTTCGTTCTCATTTCATTAAAAAAGATATCCCATTGACAACTATATTGAGAATTATCAATGCCGCACATCATGCACCCTCGGTGGGATATTCACAACCTTGGAACTTTATACTGATAAAAGAAGAACAAACAAGGATGAAAATTAAGAATTCCTTCTTAAGGGAACATCAAAAGGCAATTAGGTTACTAGAAAATAACAAGGCAAAACAAAACAAATACAAATCTCTGAAACTCGAAGGGATTTTGGAATCAAACCTGAACTTATGTGTTACTTATGATTATACCAGATTTGCCCCTTTTATAATAGGCAAAACTTCGATTCCAGAAACAGGAATATATAGTGTATGTTGCGCAATTCAGAATTTATGGCTTGCAGCAAGAGCAGAAGAAATAGGAATGGGTTGGGTAAGTATCATATCGAATAGAGAATTAAAAAAGATACTAGAAATTCCCAAATATATAAAACCTATCGCCTATCTCTGCCTTGGATATGTTTCGGAATTTTCACAAACACCTGACCTAGAAAAATCAAAATGGCTAAAGAGATTGGCCCTTAACGAAATTATTTATCTCGAGAAATGGGGAAATCAAGTTCGAAAAAATGGATAGTTTTTTAAACGATATTTGGAACAGATATAGATCCTTACCATTTGCTTTGAGATAATAAAGTTAAATTATTATAAAATTCATAATTACTTTACTTTAAGAAGTTAAAACAAATTTATTTGACTATTTTAATCCTTAATATTGGAGTTAATTTTTCTTCTATGTCGATCTTTTCTATGCATAATGAGTTTTATCTTACTATTTTTAATTTACTATATATAATTAAAGTATATTTCATTGGGTTACTATATAGGAAAAGAAATTTCATATTTTACCTTTTTAGTTCATATATTGAATAACCGGTATTGAATAAAATTTCCTGTAATTTAGATTTTGTTATTATCACAATCTTGGTTCCAATTGTCATAACTATTGTCTGACTTACCCATTCAAGATCGAAAGAAATTCAATTAGCAAGTGCTATAAAAAAATGAAACAAGATAATAAAGATGTTGATAAACGTTTGAGGAAAGGCGAAGGAAAGATAAATTCTTTTAATCTAATAAAAAGTATTAAACATTATAAAATATGTTGAAATTGGAGAGTGACATTTTGAAGTTTCTGAAGAATTTTTTCAGATGAATTTGTTACAAATGCGAATTGTGATGTAGAGAATGTTCCTATGGGGATTTTGCAGCTCTCATTCCTTTTTGATCACAGTATATAATGATGCAGGAGATATGGTATTTACATCTGATGTAAATAGTAATTCAATATGTATAATTGATCTTAACAGTTCCAACACTGGTATTTACGTACCTCTGGCTCTCTTGGGAGAGTAGATACAGTATCTATAGCATTCCATGAGGCAGGATGAATATATTTACAACCTATGCTTTAATTCACTATCAACAATTGACTTGCCAACTGTAGATAAACTTTGTAAGAAGCCAGGATTTATCGGCTATATAAGGATGTAAGAATCAAATGGACAAACGATACAACAAATAACTTGAGTAAATACTGTTGGTGAATGTTCTTATTATATATAGGCTGGTGAAACTAGAAAATGCACAGTCTAGGACCATGTTGTAAGGTTAATGCAGTTCTAATGGGATTAATTCTAACAGATATAGTTCACCAATAAGAATCACTGCCAAATAATATTAATACCTCAGATATAATGGCTCAATGTATACTCGATAACAAAGAACAGAACAACCATTATTACCAAACTTGAATGAAAGTACAAAATCATCTTCTACTTTTATCTAGGCTATCATCTAATCAATATATGTATAATAATAATAGTAACATTAAGTCAAACGATAAAAAATAGCCAGTAAACAACTTCCAATATCTTGATTCATGTTATTGAGTAAATTCCAGTTTATAATGGTAATTGTTTTACTCCATATATTGCTAGGAAATATAGAGAAAATATTGTTGTATTACAAGAATTTACATAATATTATTATATTCTCAACATTAAAATTTATGACTAATCTGATATTCAGTTTTGTAAAATTTACCAAAATTTTAACTTAAATATTTAACTGAATCCATAGTTCTATCAAAATGAGAATCATCTAACCGGTCAGCAGGTATACTGGATATATTTAAAATGAACTACTTGGTGTTACAAATTCATCTATCCAAATACTATGTTTTTGGATTCTAATATCCAACCGATCTATCTTCTAATTTATTGAAATCTTGCTTTAACAATATGATAATATTGAGAAATCACTTTAATTGAGTAAACTAAAGACGAAAAACAATATTGATCCGAGGTATTAATGGGGTCGGCCGGATTTGAACCGGCGAACTCCAGCGCCCAAGGCTGGCATCATACCAAGCTAGACAACGACCCCGTACTATCTTACTTTACATTTTTAAAGGTTTAATTTTAAGTTTGGGAAGATTTTCAATAGTAATATGAATCTCTCTAACTAGTGTCACATCTTGTAATTACTTCTGTAAACGTTTCATGAGGTATAATAGTATGTTCAGATTGCGCAACCATCATCTTGTTTCCCTCTACGAGTGTAGGATAAGCATGAATATTTTTTTTCTTTTTAAGATTATCTAACATATATCTTGCATTTTTTTCATCGTAATTATCAATTACCCATCTCAAAGCAAATGGTAAGGATCTATATCTGTTCCAAATATCGTTTAAAAAACTATCCATTTCTTTGTCCCGAGTGGGTTTCCTTGATATTATTGCAAAAATATTGGCAATTTTACCTTCGTAGACTATGCCTATGCCTTCTTTCAATGTTACGAATGGTTCAATAGCATACGCTTGACCTGATTCTAATAAAAAAGATCCAAATGAATTGATATTTGGAATAGATTTACCAGCATGAATGGTATAACGTTCAAGAGAATGACCACTCAAATTTTTAATGGGAATATAACCACTTTTAATTATTGAGTTTTCGATAGCTTTACCTATATCACTCGATTTTGCCTTGTTCCTTGCAATTTTTAACGCTTCCTTTAATGCATTTTCTGATGCTTTTACTAAAGAATGATATTCATTATTATAGCTAATGGTAACAGCGGTATCGGCGATGTAACCATCAACCTGTACGCCTATATCAATTTTTAGTACATCACCTTCTTCCACTATTTTTTGATCATCGGGTTCTGCCGTATAATGAGCAGCAATTTCATTTAAACTTACATTTACGGGAAAAGCAGGAGATCCACCATTTTCTCGTATCTGTTTTTCTATTTGTTCACAGATTTCGTATAATGTTGTTCCTATGAAATCCTTATTTTTTGCCAATTCTCTTACAGAGCACGCGATCTTCCCTGCTCGTCGGTAACTCTCGATAAAATCCACAATAAACCTTTTATTCTAGAATATAAAATTGTTTTATACACATTTACTCTAATAGAACTATTATCCAGATGAAAATATTAAAATTCTTTACTTTAGGATGTATTAGCTTCTAATAAAAATTGTTTTATATTATTATTTTATAAAAATGTGTAATCAGATTGAATAATGAAGATAACATGAACAAGAAAATTGTAATGGTTACTTTATCCATGCCAGATGGAAAGCAGTATGATATTCCCCTAGTAAGTAAAACATTTAGTACAGGTAGAGAAGGTTTTTATGCTCAAATTCCTTCAATGGTGTACAATAATGAAGTTTATGGAGGACAAATACAGGTATGGAAAAAAGGAGCTAATCAAAATAAATAAATTATTTTATATTTTTCTCTTTATGGCTAATTAATTAAATAAAAATAAATTTGTCAAAAAATTAATCCTAATTTGAGAGCTTGGATAGCACAAATAGATTATTCAAAATTTTATATATAATTCTTGATGGAATAGGAGATCTCCCTCATTCTTCAATTAATAATCGTACACCTTTAGAAGCAGCTAGTACTCCAAACTTAGACTACTTAGCAACAAATGGAATTATGGGTGAAGTAATAACTGTTGGGAAAGGAATAGCTCCTCAGTCTGATATCGCAGTTTTTAATATGTTAGGTTATAATTTCAGGGATGTACCATACGTAGGAAGAGGAATCGTTGAATCGATCGGGTGCGGGATTGAGTTGAAAACTGGAGATCTTGCTTTACGAGGAAATTTCGCTACGATAGACGAAAATCAGATAATAATAGATAGAAGGGCAGGTAGGATTATCGAAAGTGAAGAAGCTCAATCTCTGTGTGATACATTAAATTCTTCAATATCATTAAAAGATCCTGATGCATCTGTTATTATTATTCCCACTATCGCCCATCGTGTTACTATAAGATTTAGACACAAAAAAATGGCGTTATCTAATCAAATAACAAATACAGACCCAGCTTATGATAAAGTAGATGGAATGGGTATTGCCAAGAATGAAATATCAGAAATGAAAGTGTTAAAGTCTATTCCACAAGATAATAATGTTTCTTCTATTATATCCTCTGATTTAGTTAATGATTTTAGCAGTCAAGTATATCTTATCTCAAAAAATCATGCTGTAAATAAATCTAGAGAAAAAAGAAATCTTAACGCCATGAACTCAATTTTGTTAAGAGATGCTGGAACCATATTTCCTAATTATGTACCAATAGAACAAAAATATAAAATGAAGGTTGCTTGCGTAGTCGATATGCCTGTGGAGATTGGTATCTCTAAAATTTTAGGTATGAAAATAATTGAAGCAGGAAGCTTAAATGACTATGTAACCAAAGCAAAAGCTACAGCGAAGGAATTACAAAAATATGGTATGATTTATGTTCATATTAAAGGTCCAGATGAATTTGGACATGATGGTAATGCCATCGGAAAAAAACAAAACATTGAAAAAATAGATAGTGATTTTTTTGGAACTCTTTTGAAGGAACTAGATTCTTCAAATGTGGTGATAGTTGTTTCGGGAGATCATTCAACTCCCTGTATAAAAAAAAGTCATACAGATGATCCTGTCCCGCTTCTCATATCAAATAAAATTTTAAAAAATACTAAAATTCAGAGATTTACAGAGTCATATGCTAAGACTGGAGTGATCGGAATCATAAGCGGATCAGATGTTCTAAAGAAAACTTTAGAAATTATGAATGCAAAAAAATAACCTTGAAAAAATTCTTTTTTTATTTAAAATTTTGAGCCAATAAGGTTATCTTTACATAATTCGCATACTTGTTCATCAATATTAGCCTCCATTTTATGATGAACATCACATATAATAAATGAATACCTCATAAAATTGCATAACTCGACGAATTTAGCCATTGTGCTAGGAGTGTATACACGATTTGCCACTAAATCTTGAGCAATATCGTCGATTTTGCGCATGATCTCCAAAATAGATGAAAGTTTATTAATAAGGTCTGTATCACCTCTGGTTCCTCTAATATAATTACTAATAGCAGCCTGAGTAACCCCAAGGACTTTAGCCACGAATTCTTCCTTCATTTTATATTCAATAGTTAATTTTTTTGCCAATATAGCTCGTATCGCAGGAATTAATGATTTAGCCTCTATTTCGGAAGGTAGTAACATCTAATTGTAATAGAAACAAAAATTATTTAAGTTTTCTTTTATTCTAATTTTCCCAAGGAAAAATTATTTACTAGTGAGTGAAAATGCATAAATACAACTTTTAATTTTTTTACATTATATGGTTATAAATAACCTCTTCGTATCTTCTACCGTATTTGTTAAAATGTGGAGATTAAAATGGTAAAGAAAACAAAATTTGGGTTTACACAAGGTCTGAATGTTGCCAGATTAGGATTAGATGAGAGTCAAGTAATTACTGCGTGCCAGATGGCTGATAGACTAGATTTTGATTCCATTTGGGCAATGGATCATACAAATGTTCCTCAATGGAAGAATGCTATTGTGAATGATGCTTGGTTAATGCTTGCAGCAATCGGAGCTCTCACAACTAAGGTAGAATTAGGTACATGTGTTACAGATGCAATAAGACGCCATCCATCAACTATTGCCCTTTGTACTGTGACATTGGATAGATTAACTAATGGAAGGGGTATGTTGGGAATAGGTGCAGGTGAAGCCCAAAATGTAGTAGATTTTGGAATAGAATTCAATAAACCTGTCACTAAATTAAAAGAACAACTTGAAGTAATAGAAAAACTTTTCCTCTCTGATCCAAGTAATAGAGTAGATTATAATGGACAGTATTATAAATTAATTAATGCATGTTTACAAGCAAAAAGCATAAGAAAACCACGACCACCAATCTATATCGCTGCAGGTGCTCCAAAAACATTAGAATTATGTGCAAGATATGGTGATGGTTGGATTCCTATAGGATATACTCCTGAATTATTCAAGACGCATGCTAATGTAATTCATGAACATGCTAAAAATTTTGGTAGAGACCTTTCCCATTTTCAATTTGCAAATGACGTGGATGTATATTTTACTGATGATGGTGAAGATGCGTGGAACAAGATGAAAAATGCAGTTAAAGTCAGTCTTTATAAGCCAGAATTGTTAAAAGTTCATAATATTTCTCAGGATTCTGAATTTGATTTTAGAAAATATTTCACAGAATATACAATGGATAAACCAGAAATGATGGAACAGATGAAAAAAGCAGCATTAAAAATTCCTGATAGTGTTGCAAGGACTGCTATAGGAGTAGGAAAGGCAGATGAAGTTATAGAAATGCTAGAACGTTTTATCAAGGCAGGAACTAATCATTTTATAATAAGATTTTGGGGAGATGGGTATTTCAAAAATATAGAATTATTTGGAAAGAAGGTTATTCCTTATTTTAGAGAACAAGAACAAAAATAATTATCTTCTTATTTTTTCTTTACCTGTTTAAATATAATCTTAGGGAACTTATTTAATAAAATAATCTAAAATTTGCATATCATTTTTTCTTCTAGGAGTTGGTTCTTTAGCTATTTTTTTAATCCTATTATTTGGTTTATGAGATATAGGAATAGCATTATATCCCATACCGTTAAGTATCCTTGCAAATTCCGCTGCAAAACCATGGATTGTAAATATTTTCTTTGGATTGCATTTTTTTACTACCTGAATTAATTCGTTAAAATCACAGTGGTCACTCAAGGGGAGGGCATAATCTAATCCCATCATGTACTTATAGCGCTGACTACAAGCCCAGCCACTAAATCCTATGGTTATAGTATTATATTTTTCTTTCATAAATTTTAAAAATTTTGAATTTCCATTCATTAATGGTGCTAACATTATCCAGGGAGATTTAGTATTAATTTTTTCATCTTTTTGTGCTTCTGTAAAGCAAGTTGTCTTTCTTAATGATATTCCCATATTGCGGTATACGGTATTCATCACTTCTATACTATCATATGAAAAAAAAGGATCCCAATGCCCAAAAAGATTTGTTAACAATTGAGCTTTTCCTAATGGATATCCCATGAGAATAACTGGATGCCCTTTATCATATGCATCCGAAATTATCTTATTTGCTTGATGAATTATTTCTTTATGATCGGGGAAACTATATTCCGGTCTTCCAAATGTGGATTCAATTATTAGAGTATCGACTTGAGGTATTTTTTTAGGTAGCTTAAGAAATGCTCGTTTTCTTATTGAGATGTCCCCTGTATAAAATATTTCGTTAAAGGCTAGTAATCCTTTCGATCCTAATATGTGACCAGAATCGATCAATTCTAAATCTTTTTCTTCATATATCGTATTTGTAATTTCATAACCTCTTGCATTCGCTATCGCCTCAGTTTCTATTGAAGTAATAGTCTTGATTTTTGATTTATTTCTAGGTTTACGATAAACATGATCTGAATGAGCATGAGAAATAAATACAAAATCATTACTCTCAACCTTGGAAGGATCTAGTAAAATGCGAGTTTGATTATTCTCTAGTAACAAACCATAATCCATTGATCTGATTCGAGAGTTCATGACAAGGTATTCTGTATCATATATTTTAATTGTTTAGATTCTTCGTAATGGATCATCAATTATTACTCTTTGGTATTAATTATTTTATCTCCATGAACACAAACTTCAAAAGAAATGTGCATTAATTATTATTAGAAAAAATATTATGCTCAATATGGCTATATTGATTTCTGGGAGAGGGAGTAATATGAACGCCATCTTATCATCCCACGCACAATCAGAATTAAGAAATATACATCCCTGTGTGGTTATATCGAATAAAAAAGATGCTCCTGGATTAAAAATTGCAAGGGAAAAATTCCATATACCAACAGAGGTACTCCTAGGCCATGGAAAAAAAGGCTGGGAATATGATAAAGAAATAATTTCTGTATTAAAGAATTATGAAATTTTCCCATCAAATGGTATTATTTGTCTTGCCGGCTATATGCGAATATTGAGTAAAGAATTCGTTAGAAGATACAAATTTAGAATCCTTAATGTACATCCTTCATTGTTACCATCTTTTAAGGGTCTCAATGCTCAAAAACAAGCATTTGATTACGGAGTGAAAATTTCTGGATGTACAGTTCACTTTATAGATGATGACGTAGATACTGGACCAATCATTATTCAAGAGAGTATTCCTATTTATGAAAATGATACGGAAGAAGATTTATCTAATCGTATACTAAAAATAGAACATAAATTATATCCTCTTGCATTAAAACTTTTTTCTGATGGTAAATTACAATTAGATGGACGAAAAGTACATCTATTAGAGAAATAATTTAATATATCTAAAAGATTAGATTATTCATAATGTCTAATTCTCTGTTTCCAAATGATTTTGAATCTAGCTATATTCTTAAGCTTCATTATTTTGTTCCTAGTGAAAGAAAATTATGGACTATTATTGGTAAAAATAATGAATATTGGCTAGATCCAGAATTAGATTATTGCTCATGTAAGCATTATTACTACAAAACACTTTCAGGAAAAGAAAAATGTCAACATTTAAAGAGTTTTAATGAATTACTAAAAAATAATAACTATGATAAAATAAAATTCTCTGATGACGAATATTTTAATTTTCTTAGTATGCTCATAAAAGATATTCTTAAAGCTTAACAATAAATGAATGATGATTATAACAATGCTTAATTCATTGTTATAGATTTTAAAAAATTATATAGAAATATATCATATTTTAGATCACACTAATTGAAAACGAATATACTTATTGTAGGCTCGGGAGGAAGAGAACATGCCTTAGGATGGAAGTTATCGCAAAGCCAGTCTGTCGATAAGGTATATTATTGCCCCGGAAACGGAGGAACAATAAATAATCTATCTTATTCCATAATCGATTTTTCTAAGATAAAGTCATTTGCAATAAAAAATAACTGTATTGTGGTAGTAGGTCCAGAAGAACCATTAACAAAGGGAATAGTGAACGAACTATCAGAGAGAATAAGCATATTTGGCCCTACCTCGGAAGCAGCAAGATTAGAGGCGAGTAAGTCTTTTGCAAAAAAATTCATGAAAGAAAATAATATACCGACACCTGAATTTACTAGTTTTTCAGATCCTGAAAAAGCAAAAGATTTTGTGTATAGTACTGATAAATCATTAGTAATAAAAGCAGATGGCCTTGCTGCAGGAAAAGGAGTGGTTGTATGTGAAAATAAAGAAGATGCTCTTAAGGCGATCGATTCCATAATGATTAAGAAAAATTTTGGCAATTCTGGAAATGTTATAGTAATTGAGGAACGTATTTTTGGTGAAGAGGTTTCACTTATAGGAATTTCAGACGGTAATATTATTATCCCGATGGCTACAGCCCAGGATCATAAACGAATTTATGATAACGATACTGGTCCAAACACTGGGGGCATGGGAAGCTTTTCACCATCCAAAATTATCCCAGATGATTCTTTCACTGATATAATAAATAAAATTATGAAAAAAACTATACATGCGATGAAAAAAAATAACACTCCTTTCGTAGGATTTCTATATGCTGGTTTGATGATTGAAAAAGATACTCAAAAACCATATGTGTTGGAATATAATGTTCGAATGGGTGATCCAGAATGTCAGCCAATAATGATGAGAATGAAATCTGATTTATTCAATTACATAAAGTGTTCAATATCTGGAACTTTGCATACTTTACCTCCTCTTGAATGGTATGAAAATGCAGCAGTTTGTGTAGTCATGGCTGAAAAAGGATACCCCTCTACTTTTGAAAATAGAAATGTGATCCATGGATTGAATTCTACTTTTGGATACAATATTAAAATTTTTCATGCTGGAACCTTACGGAATGATAATGATGTCCTTACCTATGGAGGAAGAGTTTTAGGAGTCACAGCACTAGGAAGTGATCTCACTCACGCCAGATTAGAAGCATATGAAGCAGTAAAAAAAATACATTGGGGGAAAAATAGGGAATACTACCGCAAAGATATTGGATTAAAGGGCTAAATAGAATTTACATAAATAGTTCTTTTTTCTGTAAATAACAGATCAACTGGAATATCATATTCAGTATGAGGTATTCTCTTTATTACCTGAATTTCAAATGCCAATCCAATAATGTAGTTTACTTTCCTGCTCGAAAGAAATCGATCATAATATCCTTTCCCATAACCTATTCTATTTCCTTCCAAATCAAAAGCAATTCCAGGAATAATTAATAAATCCATTTCTTCTACAATGGAGTCAGATATCACATTCTCTAATATTCCGTATTTTCCTTTTGTAAATTTTATCTCTTCTAAAGACTTTTCCATAATTCTATAGAATGCAATTCTCTTTGAGTCAATAATTCTTGGTAAACCAATTATTTTTTTTGTGGCCAATGAATGTCTAATTATTTCAAATGTTTTCACTTCTGATCTAATTGGATAGTATATTCCAATTGATTGGGCATTTTTGAATTCCTTTGTAGAAATGACCTTACGACTAATAATATTACTACTATGTATAATTTCAGGTTCAGAAAGAGAATTTCTTATCCTTAAAATATCCTGACGTATCTGATATTTTGATAAAATATTTTCTGTCATGACTTTTATTATCTTATACCTCTGCTGGCTGCCAGAACCGTATTTTTTAAAAGCATAGCTATTGTCATAGGTCCAACACCTCCAGGTACTGGAGTTATTCCTAAAACTTTTTTAGACACATTTTCATAATCTGCATCTCCAATTACCTTTCCATTTGCACGAGATATTCCAATATCGATTACTATTGTATGATCTCTCACTAAGTCAGCTGTGAGAGTAAATAACTTTCTGTTTCCTATTGCTGTAACGACTATGTCTGAATTTCTAATTTTTTCTTCAAGATTTTTTGTATTAGAATGGCATATAGTAACTGTTGCATCTTCATCAAGTAATAATAATGCTAATGGTTTTCCTACAAGAATACTTCGATTAATTATAATCGCATCTTTTCCTTTTAATTCAACATTGTAGTATTTGAGTAATTCCATTACTCCTAGTGGAGTACAAGGAATAAATGATGGTTTTCTGTTTAATAATAAACCTGCATTGTAATAGGTTAAACCATCAATGTCTTTTTGAGGTTCGATCGTATTGATAACGTTAAACTGATTAATATGATCTGGGAGAGGTAATTGCATTAGGATTCCGTGAACTTTTTTATCCTCATTCAATGTTTTTATTAACTCAATCAGCTTCTTTTCTTTTATTGACGATTCTAATTTATTATCATTTGTTTCTATACCAACCTCAGAACACGCTCTATGTTTATTTCTTATATATATAGCTGAGGCAGGATCATCTCCTACTAATATAGTGGACAAGCATGGGTAGATACTTCTTTTCTTTAAATTCTGTATTTCTATAATTAATTCTTCTTTTATCTTTGAAGAAACTTCAATTCCACTTATTATCAACAATTTATAAAAAATTTGCTTATTTATAAAACCTATCAAATTAATAAACTACAAGATTGAGGCATTAATTTTATTATTTTTTCTTTTGAACTTAAAACTCAATACAAGAATTATAAAATGAAAAATGATAAATAGATTATAACTGTAATATTGATGTGACTAAAGCAACTCCTATAAATTCTCATGCAGCCCTATTATTGGAATATATTGAGAAAGCAGGCGAGACGAAAAAATTTTTAGTAATTTCTGATCTGCATTTAGGTTCAGAAACAGATTTAATAAATAAAGGTATAACTATTGATTCTAATTGGATCGCAAGAGATATTTTAAAAGAAATTGATGAATTGGAAGCTTTACATTCATTTAATGGCATCATAATTTTGGGCGATCTAAAAAATTCTATAACACACATTACAAAAAATGAGTGGGAAACAATACCTACGTTCCTTAAACAATTATCGTTAGATAAAGAAATATTTTTAATTCCAGGAAACCATGATGGAAATATAGATCTACTTGTACCTGAGTCAGTTACAGTTAGTAATTCTAGTGGATTGATTTTTGATGATATATTGTTAATTCATGGACATACCATTCCTGAAAAAACAAAATCGAATATAAACAAAATTATTATGGGTCATATTCATCCTATTTTTAATAATTCTAATAGCGTTGTTCATGGAAAGAGATTATGGATATATCTTAAAATAAAAAAAGAATCCATTTTTGGATTGAAAACAAAAGGTACTATTGAAATAATAATTGTTCCTACTTTTAACAAATATTTTTATTCATTACGTTATCCTAAAGAGTCTAGATCTATATCTCCATTAATTAGACAATTATTAAAAAAAGATGCAATACTTTCTGGATTATTGTTCACATTAGAAGGCTCGCTTATTAGCGAGATTCATGAAATTAAAAATTTATTTTAATTAATTCCTTAGTTATCTAACTTTAAGTATTTTTTAAGAGGCTCAATAGTAGGCGAATTGGTTTGTAACCATTGGAGAGTTTTTATGAAGGAGGATGCCGCCTCAAATGTAGTCATTACTGGAATTCCCATTTCTACAGCTTTTCTTCTTATGTAATATTCATCATTTAACATGTTCAGGTATTTTTCCATGGTAGAAGTAGAAGGGATGTTGATGATAAAATCTATTTTATGTTGATATAAAAGATCAATAATATTTGGCTTTCTTTCAGGTTCATTGATCTTATAAATTCTTTGAATATCTTTAATTCCTTTCGTTTCAAAGAAGTCAGCTGTATGTTCTGTAGCCATTATTTTATAATCCATGGATGTCATTAAAGATATAACTGGCAGTAATTTCTCCTTGTTTTTCTGTCCTCCTATGGTAATTAATGAGGTTCCTTTTAGTGGTAAAGAATAACCTGCTGCTATATACGATTTACTTAGTGCATCATAAAAACTTGTTCCAAAACATGCTACTTCTCCCGTAGACTGCATTTCAACACCAAGCACGATGTCTGCTCCTTCTAATTGCATAAAAGAAAATTGGGGGACCTTTATAGCAAAGCCACTTGTTTTTAACCATAATTCTTCGTCGATATTAGGTAACGGTTTTTTCAACATCGCTCTTGCGGCTAAGTCAATAAGATTTACCCCTACGTATTTTGAAACAAAAGGCATCGATCTTGATGCCCGTATATTGGCCTCTATAACCAAGACTTCTTCATTTTTAACTAAAAATTGAATGTTAAAAGGACCTAAAACATTCAAAGCTCTTACGATTTTGTTAGAATAGTCTGTTATTGAATCCATTATACTTCTTGTCAATCTCCATGGAGGTATACACATCATTGCATCTCCTGAGTGAATACCAGCATTATCTATATGTTCGATTATAGAACCAACAATTATCTTATCTACTGAACCAACACCATCCACTTCGATTTCAGAAGCATCTTGGTAAAATTTACTTATCACGATTGGATGATCTGGACTTACCATAGTTGCATTCTCTATAAATTTCTCTAACTGTTTATCATCCCAGACCACTTTCATAGCTGCACCACTGAGAACGTATGAAGGTCTTACTAATACAGGATATTGTACTGATTCAGAAAAAGTCTTTGCCTCTGCAAGATTAGTAAATTTTCTCCATGGAGGTTGTCTAATCTTTAACGAATCTAAAAGTTTCCCAAACTTTTCTCTATCTTCGGCTCTATCAACATCAGAACTAGAAGTTCCAATTATTTTTATACCATTCTTTGCCAACCTCTGTGTTAAATTGTTTGCAGTTTGCCCTCCAACACATGTAATTATACCATCTGAATCCTCTTTTTCATAAATATCCATAACCCTTTCTAAAGTAATCTCTTCGAAGTATAATCGATCCGAAACATCAAAATCTGTTGAAACGGTTTCAGGATTACAATTTATGAGTGAAACCTCATTGATACCATTATTTTTAAGGCCAAAAACCATATTCACTGTTCCCCAATCAAATTCAACACTACTTCCAATCCTATACGGACCTGCTCCCAAAACTATTGCATTTTTACCTTTCTTTTTAATTTTTACATCGTCATAATCTCCACCATAGGTAAGATAAAGATAATTTGTCTGGGCAGGCCATTCTGCAGCGAGGGTATCAATCTGTTTTATGACAGGTTGGACCCCAAAAGTTTTTCTAAGTTGCCTCATTTGATCTTCATCCAAGTTAAGATAGTTAGCTAATTGTTTATCGGAAAAACCTAATTTTTTTGCTTCTCGAATAATATTTTTTTGAAAGCTATTGGATGATTTTTTAAATTTTATTTCCATTTCTACAATATTTTTGATTTTGTTTAAAAACCAAGGATCTATACTAGATAATTCATTGATCCTTTCAATTGTCATCCCAGAATAAATTGCTTTAACTACATCCGATAAAATATTATCATTAGGATTCAAAAGAGAATATTCTATTTTTTCTAATTCTTGCATTGCTTTTTCATCTAAACTATTATCACCAACAATTCCAATTTTCCCAGTATCACACATTCTAACTGCTTTTTGAATTGCTTCCTCGAATGTTCTTCCTATAGCCATAACCTCACCAACTGATTTCATTGTCGTTCCTAGTCTAGTATTCACATTTTCAAATTTATTGAAATCCCATCTCGGCATTTTCACTACAATATAATCTAGGGATGGTTCAAACAAAGCTGTAGTTTTTTTAGTAACTTTGTTAATTAGTTCATCTAAAGTATAACCAAGTCCCAATTTCGCAGCCATATAGGCTAGCGGATACCCTGTTGCTTTACTAGCTAAAGCAGATGATCTCGATAGTCGAGCATTTATTTCTATAGCACAATAATCTTCAGAAGTAGGATCAAGACCAAATTGAATATTACATTCACCTATTATTCCACATTC
The DNA here is from genome assembly GCA_035630235.1 of Nitrososphaeraceae archaeon. Lineage (GTDB taxonomy): Archaea > Thermoproteota > Nitrososphaeria > Nitrososphaerales > Nitrososphaeraceae > TH1177. The sequence continues at coordinate 24,766 of DASQLB010000097.1, forward strand.
ACTTGTAGCCCGCATTGCGGCTGAACGAAGCATATGATATTCAAAATTATTAAGTGTCTGCGAAGGGGCAACTACTATATTATCACCAGTATGTACTTTCATAGCTAACATATTTTCCATATTACAAACAATTATGTTATTTCCAATATGATCTCTCATAACCTCATATTCTATTTGTTTCCAATGACCAACATATTTTTCAATGAGTACTTGTTTACTCATGCTTAGAGAAATACCCCTATGTACAATTTCTTGAAGCTCATATTCATTGTGAGCTACTCCTCCACCTTTTCCTCCTAAGGTATATGCAACTCTTACAATAACTGGATAACCAATATTTTTTGCAACTTTTATTGCGTCTTCTATAGAATATGAGGGTGAGCTAGGTAATACAGGAACGTTACTTTTTTGCATCGCTTCCTTAAAGAGCTGTCTATCTTCTGTTCTCTCTATACCTTCAATTGGTGTTCCGAGAACTTTAGTCCCATATTTGTTTAATATCCCATCTTTGAACAAGATCGTTCCACAATTAAGAGCTGTTTGTCCTCCGAATGATAACATTATAGAGTCAGGTCTTTCTATTTCCAATATTTTGGAAACGTATTCTTTAGTAATAGGTAATAAGTATACCGCATCAGAGAATCTAGTATCTGTTTGAATTGTAGCAATATTGGGGTTAATTAATATGGTCTTTATTTCATCTTCTTTGAGAGCTTTGAGACATTGAGAACCAGAGTAGTCAAATTAGCGGTTAGAATTCTAACTTTCGCCTGCTTCTCCGATTTTAATCGCACCACTACCCAGTACTATAACTTTTTTTATATTTTCTCTCCTTGGAATTTTTTTCACCTCTTAACTTGATATTTAAGTTTATTCATTAGGTAATTTTTCTCTCATATTTAAATTAACAATTTCTTTAAATTTATCAAAAATATAATTACAATCATTCGGGCCGGGAGATGCTTCTGGATGAAATTGGACAGCAATGATTGGTTTATCCTTATGGATTATACCTTCTATGGTTTTATCGTCTGGGTTGTAAAACCAAGGCAGAAAATCTGTAGAAGTTAGACTCAAGGGATCAATCCCATAACCATGATTCTGACTCGTTATATAGGATAAGCTATTTTCTTCATTAATACATGACTTATTTTGTCCCCTGTGTCCATATTTTAGTTTATATGTATCTGCACCGCCTGCTAAGGCAAGTATTTGATTACCCAAACATATTCCTAGCGTAGGTATAGATATATCTATCAGCTTTTTAGCTGTTTCAATAGAAGGTTTGCACATTTTTGGATCACCTGGTCCATTACTTATTATAACTCCTACAGGATTATACGATAAAATTTTTTCGTAAGTTGAATCCCACGGGACCTGAACAACTTTGAAACCAATTCTTAATAGGTGTCTAATTATACTGTATTTAGTTCCAGTATCTAATAAGACTAAAACTTTGTTCTCAGTTTTACCATAAATTTTTACAACATTGGAGCTGACTGATGACATAAAATTCTTTGTATTATAATATTCTACATTTGTTATTTTCCTAAAGTCAATTTTATCTATGGGTTTATCAGATACTGTCAAAACTCCCATCATAACACCTTTCTGTCGAATTATTTTTGTTAGTTCGCGTGTGTCAATGCCATATATTCCTGGTATTTTTTCTTCATATAACCACTCATCTAACGTTTTCACACAGCTCCAATGGCTAGCCACACTCGATAATGAATGAATAACAAGTCCTTTAGGTTGAATTTTTTCAGATTCAAAATATTTTGGGATTCCAAATTCATCAATAATATTCTTGTCAGGAACACCATAATTCCCAATTAAAGGATATGTCAAACTTAAGATCTGCCCGCTATAAGATGGGTCTGTCAGACTTTCAATATATCCGACCATGCCAGTATTAAATACAATTTCTCCAGCTGTTTGATTAGGATAACCAAATCCAATACCTGAAAATGATTTGCCATTTTCTAGTAATAACTTTGCATGGAAACCAGTAAATTTAGGATATAGTATTGGAATTTTATATCTTGATTAATACAATTAAAACAAAATTTAAGTTTTGCTAAAAAAAGGATATTGTAAAATGTTAAGTTTCCGTCCCTTCATTATCTTCATCCGTTATTAAATATTTTACTGTATCAATATCTTTTTGGCCATTTTCATCCATTACAATTAACTTGAATTCTAATACGTTTTCATTTAAACTTTCTGGGATTGGAAATGAATAAATCATTGAATGGCTTGTGTTGATATTATCTTCTGAATTTCCTGTTGGTTTCCACAAATAATTAATTATTTTACCTTCTGGATCAAAACTAGAAGATGCATCTAAAACAATATTTTGATCACCTTTAATAACTTGATCCAAACCTGCATTCGCTATTGGTTTTTTATCATTGATTTTTGAAGTGTCCTCCTCTGCATTTATTTGCGTGTTTGACATAATTGAAGAATTTAATTTAGAAAACTGAGACATCAATTTATTATTTTCATTATCAATTGAATTTCCTACGATTTTATTATCAGTCAATTCATTAGTTGATAGAACATTTGGTTTCTTGAAATAGATTTCATCATCCTCTTCCTCGCTGGTATTTCTACTGCTTTCATCATCCTCTTCCTCGCTGGTATTTCTACTGCTTTCATCATCCTCTTCCTCGCTGGTATTTCTACTGCTTTCATCA
>DASQLB010000098.1:0-10473 GCA_035630235.1 Nitrososphaeraceae archaeon
TGAAAAAATGGAGAATGTAGTAAATGTAGATGTCATTAATGGTCCATATGATCTAGTTGTGGAAATAATATTTGATACAATGGAAGATTTAAAAGAAAAAATTCAAAATAATATTCAAGATATTGATAACTTAATGTCAACTTTGACTTTAATTCTTTCTGATGATATGTAATTGCGACCCTAAGGCCTAGAAAAAATACTAATACTAAAAGATATTATATTTATTCACTTTAATTTTTGATCTCCTGTATCTCAATTTGTGACCATAAGATTTTGGTTATTTATTTAATTGATAATTCTACTCTATTGTTGAAGCCTACATAGATCTATTTGAACGACCTTTATTCACAAGTTAATAAAATTTCCAAGTTAATAAAATTTCCAAGGCATATTGCAAAATCATTTGATAGAGGCTAGATATATAAAATTATATTGAAAGATTAAATATTCTTCAATTACGTTTAAAACAAAAGCAAAATAATTGAAAATCTAATGAATCTTCTGTTAATGATATAAAAATTTTCTTTCAATATTTGATGTTCTTATCATATTTAATGTTCCTTATCACAGTAATATTTAATCAGGAAAAAAAATGCGTTTCAGATTAAAATAAGAGATAATAGATTTCAATAAAGAATAAGAATAGAGAAAGGTTGTATGAAAGAAAGACTATAATTATAAATCAGACCAACTACTAGAAATTGATTGTATTTAATGCATTGGTTGTATATTACTTTGTCTACTTAAGGCGATAAAGGTAAATGAAATCAATCTATAAATTTACAAGAAAACATAAGAGACATCTAGTAAAGCTCAAGTCATGATTTATATATTATTATCCAAAAAATTTCTATTCAATTAATTACAATCCAAGTTTCATATTATTTAATTCGTCCAATTAGCACAATGGTATGAGATATAATAAAAATATATATCAAGATATAAGAACAAGAGTCAAGCAATCATATATTATAATATTCTTACTAATTAGAAATAATAAGAAAAATAAGCAAACTAGTAAAAATTCATAAACAACATCCAACATTCTATTATTAAAATGCGGAGTATTTAGAAATGGAGGATTTCAAAAAAGAGATTCGAATTAAATCTTTTCGAACTCAATTATTTGATGAATTGATCGATCAAGTGAATATATGGTTAAAATCAAAACAAGAGACACCTAGAAATACATTTGAATTTATAGATATGAAATACTATTGTAAAGAATGTACATCTTCTGATAATGACAATCAACATACCGCAATTGTAATTTTTAAAGATTCTCAGCATACATTTACTAAAGAAGAACTAGAAAATAGTAATACAACAAATGATGAAGAATTTATCGCAGAAAAGAGGAAATTAGAATATCGAAAATAAAATAACAAATAACAAATGTTCTGCGAGATATAGTAAAAAAATAATTAGTCGATCTAACGAAAATTCACACAACATTGATATTCTATTATATGTAAAAATTAATTGTACAATCTACTGTCACAAACTCTAGGATTTAACATAATAGTAATATATACGTGATAAAAATTTATGTCTATATTTTTATTTGGTTAAAAAATTATCAATTTTGAAGAATAACTAATGGTTACATAATAAGTATCTAATTTTTAATATTAGATAAAAATATTAGAGAATTAACCATATTTAAAACTTACGCCCTTTTCTCCCCTTGGATGTCGCCATTCAGTTTCTTTCGAACAGGTACCACATTCAATACATCCTTCATGTTGTAATATAACTTCATCACCCTCTAAACTATAACATTTCGTTGGACATAGTACCACCATTTTTCTAAGAAAATTTTTACTAGAATCTAAAATTTTGATGTGAGATATATTATCCTCATGGTAACATAATTTTGCGACTCTATCTTGTATAGTTGGTATTTGAGGAATGTAACTAGCAGTATTTAATGTTCCCAACTTGTCAGCAATCTTAATGGGAACTTTAAAGTAGACGTCTTCAGATTCAATAAATGAAAGTAAGCGCGTATATCCATATTTATTTATCAATGTTATGAAAAAATTCCTTAGACCATCATTAGATACAAGATTGAAGAGTATCTTATGTTTTAATCCCAAAACATTAGATGGTATTTTTTTTCTTGTACTATTTAATATTACATTGAGGTATTGTTTATCAATTTCTTTCATATCTACGGTATATGGACTTTCTTCTACTAAGCGAGTATAGAATTCACCTAAATAATTAGAATCAAGATTATTATTGTCGAGGGATCTGGCAACAGCAATTGAAGCTCTAGCTGCATCGTCCATTCCTACATTCAATCCTTCTATTCGAGGTCCAAAAAATAAACCGCGACCAGCTGCATCTCCAATAAATAAGATATTTTTATGATATGGTTTTTTCATCCTACCTCGCTTACCGTCTGGAACTAATTTTGTAGTATATTCAAGTTCTATATAATTAGTCTTAAATTTGATATTGTATTCATCAGTAAGCTTTTGAGTCAAATAATCAAGTTTTGACTTTATTTCATCTTCAGAGCTGTATTTTCTATCTTCGATGGATTTTTCTTTTAATTTATGGGAATAATAAAGTTGTCTTAATTCATTCCAGTTATTGAGTAACTTTGTAACAGCAAAAGACTTTCTTACCTGCTGCTCTTTTGAAAGAGTTTTATCTATCTCTTTTATAGGAACTTCATCTTTTATTAATTCGCTTATAAGTGGATTTCTTAACATAGAATTTACAATTTCTGCTGGTTCTATTGGATTTTCTAGTAAAGAATCATAGTGATAAACACCTCCTATAGAAATGGAGTCTCTGTTGGTATAAAGAAATCCACCTCCTATGAGGTTTAACGATACATCTCCTGCAAAGAGGTGAGCGGCACCCTCATCTGAATTGTTTATCTCAAAACGCTCTTCGATAATTTTTTCGGGTAACTTTACGAGCACTTTCACCCCTTGATATAATTCACTAGGAGAAAATTTTTCTCTGGCATTTGCCATTTCTGCAATTTCTGAGTTTACACCATCAGCAGCAATCACTACTTTTGTTTCAAATTCTTCTAGTTCATCAGTTTGCACTATTATTTTTGATCTTTTTTCATCCCACCTCAGAGCTCTTACATGTACACCGGTAATAATTCCTCCTCCTAGTCTTTCTGCTGCACTTTGAGCCTCTTGTGCAAACCAGGAATTTAATTTATTTAAAAGTACGGAATATCCAAAATTAGTTTGATAATTATGAGATTCAGTCAGGTCTATTGAAAAGACTTTATCTTTTGAAGTTGCATTTAAAATATATTTGGTAATTTTCCTTTCATAAGGATATTCCGTAAGAAAACTTTCTCCATAAATGTCCTCTACATTGTAGATTTTCCCATTATTCGACTTCTTAGAATATAAAATTCCTCCTGAAACATTTTTAGAGCCAATTTCCTTGCCGGCCTCTAACAAAATTGATTGTTTACCTAAGCTAGACAGATATTTAAGTGCGGCTAGTCCTGCAGAACCGCCTCCAACTATCGTTACATCACAATTTTCCATACGTATTCACTTGGATTTCTTTTTCTTTTAATTGTCCAGACCGTTCAGATAATTCATCGATAATAACTGGGATTACATCTTCCATTCGTCCTTTAATGAAAACATCACATACATCCTTAATTGGTGAATTTTCATCTGGATTTATAGCAATGATAAAGTCGGAGTCTTTCATGCCGTCTAAATGCTGTATTGCTCCGCTAATTCCAATAGCAATATAAATTACAGGTGTTACTTTTCGGCCGCTTGTTCCAACTACTCTATTAGGAGTTATATAAATAGAATCATACTTTTCACTTAAGTGGAATATTTTTTTTGAGATAGGTAATGATATTCCGATTTCAGCATCGAGAATTTTAGCTAATTTTTCTACAAGTTTAATGTTAGCCTCTGGGTCTTCTTTGATGCCTCTACCAAAGCTCACGATAATTTTATAATTCTCAAACTGGACAGGATTTTTGACAAGTTCTTGTTTTACTACTTTGATCTTGAGATCCCGTTCATCAAACTGAGGACTGAATTGAGAAATTATTCCGGTTCTTTTTGTGTCTTTTATACAAGGTTGAAAAGCTCCAGGAATGATACTACATGCTTGTGGATGGAATTCTTTTGCAATTTCAGGATTCTTGTTATCGAGACATAAGATTGTAGTCCAAAGAAATCCAGAAAAATCTGGTCTGTACATCTCTAAGACTTTTTGGTACTGAATAGTTTCACCTTTTGTTTTATGTTGATGTTTGATATCTAAATCGCTTATTACCAATTTATTTATATCAGAAGCCAGACCTGAATCTAATTCTGCTAATACTGTAGAAGAGAGATGTCTACCTATACTATCTGCTAAAAAGAACATATATCTAGGCTTTTTAAATATAGAAACATATTCTGGTGAGATTTCCTTAAGAGAATTAGGATCTGTTACTATTTGAGATATTATTTTGGTATAAATTTTATTGATCGGATATTTTAAATGTGGATCATCTGCATATATTACTGCATCCGCACCGTAAGATATAAGATCTTTTGATAAATCCTTTATACCATGTCCCAGGTGTATAGCAATTACTTTTTCATTAGATTTATATTTTAAGTTAAAATAATCCATCTGTCGTCTTGCTTCTCCTAACATTTCAAGACTTGCTGGAATTAGTTCATTGTTAATAGACTCGATTATGACAAATAAGTGTCTATAACTTTCATTGTTTGTTCTATGGTTATTCTCGATTTTGTTCATTGTAATCATTATCATTTTCACCTGTTATTTTTGTACTAATTGAAGTATTTTTGTTATAGTATTCATTATACCTTCACGATCATACCCTTCTATTAGTTCTGCGGTTCTCGTTGTTCTAGCTTTTGGAATCTTTTCCACCTTGTGAACAATTGTTGGTGAGCCTGGTAAACCGACAAATCTAGGATCTAATTCGAGTTTTTTATGATCGAGAACTTTTAGGTAAGTTTTATAATTTTCTGCTCTTTCTTTTGCCTCTTTTAGATATCGTGAGGAAGTTAATCTAAGAGAGATAGTATCGAAAGTTGGTTTGTATAACGGATCTATTGCAATAAACACAGGTAATGGAGCTTGGATTTCTTCTACTATATCATAAAAACCAGGCAATGCAACAAGTCTTTTAGCGCGAATAAACCTGTTATTTAGATCCACAGAAAAGTCAATAACATTCCCTAAAAATGTAAATCCTAATTTCCATGCGGTCTGAGGGCCAGTTTGTCCTGTCTCACCATCAGAAGCACGGTGCCCTGAAAACACAATGTCCATTTCCTTTCCGGTATTCATTTTCTTAATTCCTTGTTGTAGAACCTCAGCTGTTGCTAAAGTGTCAGCACTAGCGAATAACCGATCACTATATAAATGTAATTCATCAGCGTCACAAATTGATTGGGCTTCTTGCAGTGCTATTTCTGCCATTGGAGGTCCCATCGAAGAGACTGAAATGTAACCTCCATATTTTACTTTTGTATAAAAAGCAGCCAGCGATGCTATAGCACTGTGAGCTCCCAATTTACTCTTTGTTTCAGCTCTGTTTAAAGTGCCGTCTGGATTATAACTAACACTACCCTCTGAAAAATCAGGCTCAAGCTTTACTAGTACTGCAATGTTAAGAGTCAAGGTAATTCATTTATACATCCTCATTTAAATCAGTTAAGCAGTATTAATTGACAAAATCAAGCTCAAGCTTTATTATCATGTATCTATACATTACCCAATCTGTTCACACGCGAATTATTTATTTCTCCTATATCTTCCAAAAATAATGAACGTGTATTTGGAGATGAACTATGATTTTTTAGATCTAGTCTAAATAATATTTATGCTATCTTAATTGGTGTGATCATATCGATAGAATGAAATATAAAAAATAATATCACATAGTCGAACATTGCCAACCATTATAGTTACTCTTATAGGCATCATGGCTACTGTTTTTGCAGTATCAAGTAGTATTCCTCAGATTATTAAATCGATAAAATCAAAAAAAACTGATGATGTATCAATTTGGTTAGTGATTGTATTGATAATAGGACTAAGTTTATGGGTCGTTTATGGAATAGGGATAAACGATTTAGTAATACTCATAGCAAATTCTATTGCAGTAGCCATTAATACAATTTTATTAATTTTGAAAATTAAATATTCAAAGGACCCTATTAGCTAATCAGTAAATATTCGTATTTAGATCATGAGATGATGACTATACAATCCCATATCAGAGTTATATATTTGGAAAATTTGTTTATTATGCCAAATATTAGATTTGTCCTCTATTTACACTAACCTGCATCTACAAATTCAGTCATTCCTACATGAAGATAATAAAAACATATCGAGCACGTATTATCTTCCTATAACTATCGGCGGAGAGCAATAGTTTTCTATACATATCATATGTCGTTCTTTGTTGGTATCTCTTTTAAGATATAATGTAAAAAATCTATAGAATAAGCCTTTTTCTTATTTTAGTAGACTTCATAACCTTTGTAGAATGAATATTTTTTTGTAGCTGTTCTACAGATATATATATACTGAGAATAAGAAATCCAATTTTATAAACACTATAAACAAATAAATCATAATTCCACTAAATCTATTATCAACTAATCGTTTTACGCCGAATAAACTTGATTTGATATCCAATTCACTTTAGTTAATAAATAAAAAATAATTAAGATGTTTTTATGCAGCATTTACTATGATTGGTTTTTCTTCGTGCTTAGATTGATTTTCTTTTTCCAGTTTTTTAGGCTTTTGTATTTCTTCTTTCTCTGGTATTTCAGTCATGAAACACATAGTACAAATTAATAGATTTCATTTATTATAAGTATTCTATAGAAAAGATCACAACGAAATAACTATTTTTATAAAAACTTTAATGGATGACTATATTCGATCTTGTCACTTAAATTCTTTATATTTATTAAAAATTTAGTAATTATTTTATAGATTTTAAGAATATTTTATCTTAAAGATAATCATTGATGGATTCCAATAATTATTTTCTAATATGTAGACTTAAACATCATAATAATATAAAAATTGTTTAAGTTTTGATTTATCATTACCTATTTCAGCTATTTCTTGTAATTTTAGACTAATATACACCTCTATAAGTGGTCGTTCAAAACATATATTCAAATATTCAGAATCACTTTTCAATGACATTAAAGCTTCATTCAGACTAGATGGAAGCATGTTTATTCCAAAAGTTGAACGTTTATGATCTGACATTTTATAAATATTTTCATTAATCGGGTTGCCAGGATCAATTTTTTTCTTAATCCCATCCAATCCAGCCGCCACTATTGCTGAAAATGCAAGATATGAGTTCGCTGAGGGATCTGGAGCTCTAAATTCAATTCTTTTTGAGGAATCATTTCCTTTAGCATTTATCGGTATTCTTACAACTGCAGATCTATTTCCTCGTGCCCATGCTACATAAACGGGAGCTTCGAATCCAGGGATGATTCGATAGTAGGAATTAACAGTTGGTGTAACTATAGATGAAAGAGAGGAAGCATGATCTAGTAACCCTCCTATAAAATACCTCCCTATCTGACTTAATTCTGAATAAGAATCATCTGGATCGTAGAAAATATTAGAATTGTTAGTTGTCGAAGTAGATTTTTTCCAAAAGCTCACACTTACATGCATCCCCGAGCCGTTATCTCCTCTAGTAGGATCATTCTCATCAAATATAGGTTTGGGCATAAAGTTCGCAATCTTGTTGTATTTTTTTGCAACATTTCGGACTACATCTTTGTATAACTGAACATTATCAGCAGTTTTCGTAAGCATATCATGCATAAAATTTATTTCAATTTGACCATTACTCGCAACTTCATGATTTAAATTAGTAACCTCTATAGAGTAATATTTTTTTAATAATCTAGCTATTTCAAACCTAAAATCTATTAATGAATCCTGAAAAGGAGTGGTATCATAACCTGATTTTGGTCGTATAGGGTATTTTCCATGTCCCAATTGTTCAGATGATAAGATAGAAACATTTGTTAGATGAATATTCGAAGGTAGACTTGGCAGCTTTTTTCCTATTGAATTTTTTTCACTAGTTTCGATAGATGATGTAGCGAAATCGTTAGAAAAAACTATATCATCAAATATAAAACATTCTACTTCTGCACCGACTTGGCATGTAATTTGATTCATAGCTAAATATTCTTCCATCAGTTGTGAAACATATCTTGGATCTCTGGATGATCTTCCTTGGTTCAATCCTTTATACACGTCAGCTATAACTGTTGTTAGTTTATTCTTATAGAGGGTGATCTTCCTTTCAGTAGTCCTATCGGGAAGTAATAACATATCGGATTCATCTATTGTTGAAAAACCCTTTACTGAAGATCCATCTAAACCAATTCCTGTTCTAAAAATTTCGTAAATATGGTCCTTATCGGTTTGGAAATATTTAGCTAAAAATTTACCAATAACATCAGTATATCGTATTTGGATAAATTCTATATTATTAGAATCTTCATCTATCTCATCGATATATTTATTAAATTCATTTTTAAAATCTGCGTTAGGAGTTTTATTTATATTCATACAAAGTTATATAAACCATAGAATAAAAATTTTCACAACTTGAAATTACATATATCAATATTATGACAAAAAAACAAAAGTTTTAATCAAACTATAAAGTACATTTTTAAATTTTGTATTACTAGAAGATGATTGTTTGAGTTTCGAGAAAAAAGATAAGATAATTTACTTTATACTCCTTTTTTAAATATATTTTATTCTTGGAGACACTATTAGAGTAGGTTATTTATTAGATAATAACATTAAAAATTATGTTATTACTATTATTATTCCACATGATGATTTCTTATTAACTGGTCATAAAATCTTACTGATTTTATATTAACGAACTCAAGTATTCCATATTTCGACAATTCTCTACCAAAACCACTATTTTTAATTCCACCAAATGGAACTCGCGGATCTGACATGACAACATTATTAACCGTTACAATTCCAGACTGTACTCGTCTAGATAGTCTTTCGGCCTTGTCAAGATCTTGTGTCCATATACTAGCGCCAAGACCAAATTCAGAATCATTTGCAAATCTAATTGCCTCTTGCTCGTCGTCAACAATTGTTATCGGAGCTACTGGCCCAAAAGTCTCCTCGTCAACGACCCTCATTCCAGGAAAAACATCCTTTAGTATAGTGGGTTTGTAGAAATAGCCTTTTTTACCTACTCTTTGTCCTCCCACTAATAGTTCCGCTCCGTCTTTAATTGAATCATGAACAACTTTATCTATAAATTCAAGACTTGGAAGATTTACCATAGGGCCTATATCAGTTGATTCGTCTAGGGGATCTCCTACATGAAGATTTTCAGTTTTTTGAACGAATTTCTCTATAAATTCATTGGCTATTTTTTTCACAACAAAGAATCTCTTACTTGCTATACAGCTTTGACCGCAATTTATAAATCGACCCTTTACTGCACCCAGGGATGCCTTGTCTATATCAGCGTCATCACATACTATAAAGGGATCACTGCCTCCCAATTCTAATACACATTTTTTTAGATGAGACGTAGATCTCTTTGCGACGTTGGAACCTACTGGAACACTGCCAGTAAATGTTACGGCATCTACTTTCTTTGAATCAATCAGGTATTCAGCAACAGATGAATTACCAATTACAGTTTGGAAAACACCTTTAGGTAATCCTACGTTTCTAAATATTTTCTCAATTTCTAATCCGCATTGCATAGTTGCACTGGCTGGTTTAAGTACAATAGTATTTCCTGCTATCAATGAAGGTGCTGCAAAGCGTAATGCCTGCCAATAGGGAAAGTTCCAAGGCATTATACTAGCAATAACACCGAGCGGTTCAAAAGTTATGAAACTTTTTCTTGCGTCAGTATTGATAATCTCATCGGTCATGAATATCTGTCCGTTATCGGCAAAATACTCCATAGCCCATACACATTTTTCTACTTCAGTTTTCGATTCCCTAATTGGTTTCCCCATTTCTTGGGTTGCAGTTTTGGCGAGATTGTCCTTATTCTTTCTAAATTGATTAGCAAAAGCGTATAAATAATCAGATCTTTTCTTGAATTCTTCTTTCCATAAAACAAATGCATTTTTCGCATTCATTAAAATAGTATCTAAATGGTCGTATGACATATTTTCATATTCATTAATAATCTCTTCAGTTGCAGGATTGATTGTCTTAAACTTCAATGATAGCATATAATAAAAAACTTGGGAATATCTTATATAAATCGTTGTAAAGAATCGATGATATAATGGGTTCTTTTTATTGCTATTAATTTTTCGTGTATATTTATCATTAGTTTTAATATTAAATGACTAATTTGTTTATAAATTGAATAGTAAATTTTCAATCTACTATTGTTGACGCTTAATAATGAGTATTAACCAAAAA
>DASQLB010000099.1:0-3965 GCA_035630235.1 Nitrososphaeraceae archaeon
TGTCAACAATTTATTGTTGTTATATTGTTCTTATTACTTTTTCGCTTCTCTTGTATTATTTATATTACTGGATGTATTCGATTTGAATTTCAAATGGTAACTGTTTGGTATCCTTAGTTTCTGGATCGAATGTTATTCTAAAATGTCCTGAATTAAAGTTTGGGATCCTATCTATGTAATGGAACAACTTGTAATGGAGGCAATTAATTCAAGCTCCCTTAATAATGATATTAATAATATTAAATACTTACCTTTTGATTTTATAATTAAATATATTAAAATATAAATTATTCACCTTAAATTGTAATGAGTTTTGACGATATTTCGTTCGGTAAATTAGCAATCATATTCATTATTGCAGGAGTGGTTTTAGTATTGGCAATTATGGGTTCATCGGCCACTAATATATTTAGCAAAAGTATTACTGAGGAAGCACAAGTAAAAATTAAACAACAAGGTAATTGTGTGGTAGAGGCATCAGATGAGATACCAAGAACCATAGAAAATTGTCCCTATAATGTCAATGATACTTTGGTAATTACCTATAAACCCCAACGACCAGATATAGAGAAATTCGAGTCTACATAAAAAATAATTAATTACTCACTTTCAACATAAGATGGGGAAATAATACGAAACTCTTTTATCAATACTTTTATGCAGATTGGATGAAAGAAAAACTGGTTGTCATTGTGGTATCCTTATGGGTATGCCTTCCAGAACTTGGAATGTGTTGATGATTTTGTTATATTATCTTCATAAAAGTTGTGAACCTATTTTTCTTTTCTAACTCAAAAATGATGTCTCCATATATTAAATCAATCTTGTTCATGTCAAACAATAGTTTTTCCGATCTTTGTTCCTTTGTTGGAATTGTAATTACTTTTTATAACTTCTCAATTTTCTTGTTGTGTGTAGTTGGCTACTTTTTTTCAAGATTCAAAACTAGCAGAAACAAACCGATGTTTTTTACTCATAACTTTCAGAAATATTTATTGCACCAAAAATGAAAGTTTTTGTTTATGTGGATCTATATTAAAAGATATTCATACTACAATATTAGCATTTTCAAGTATTTTAACCATAGAAAATAACTTAATCCAAACCTCGATAATATTCCTTTTATTATTCTCATTATCCGTTATGAAATAGAAATACTAGTTAACCAATTATTTACCATAGCCATACATAATAACAGACACTTATTGTAATTATTAAATGGAGATTAATTTCAAAACATAGAATGAGAATTTCAAGAATTAATAAATATATTTATCACTATTTGGTATATACTTCTAACCTAGAAAATGGCAAACCAAACCCAAAGAAGTCATAGTCTGAATTATTAGTGAGTGGATTCCTGACAGTTCAGGCTATGACAAATAATAAATCTTTTATATTTCTCAGTGTATATTCTATATAATATCGCTCGCTACATAAAAGAAAAAATAAAGTCAACAAGGCCATAAAATAAAAACAGTTTCAAGCAAGCAAGGGAAGAAGAAATAGGAGGAATGATCAGATTCCTTCCTTCCTTCTTTTGTTACTAAAACTTATTTACTATGATTAATGCAAAGTATATTAGAATGTTTATAACAAAGTAAACAATACAGTAAGTAAAATGCATTCATCTTCATCAAAAATTCAGAAAAAGAATCTAGATTCTTCACCTGACGATACTAGAGAATTTGAAAAAGGAAAAGTTGAGATTGTAAACTTTGGTGATATGACAATAGGACGTGCAATTTTTGAACCTGGTTGGAGTTGGAGTAAGTGTGTTAAACCGATAGTAAATACTAATAGTTGTCAAGCCCCACATACTCAATATGTTATTTCAGGACGTTTAAAAGTAGTTATGGATGATGGAACAGAGGAAGAATTTGGAGCAGGAGATGCTGCTATTATTCCTCCAGGACATGACGCTTGGGTTGTAGGAAACGAATCAGTTATTGCAATTGATTTTACAGGATTAAAAGATTATGCAAAAAAAGAATGAATAAACTCTAATTAAAACGCCTTAATTATTTTAAATTATTTTAAAAAAAAATATAATTTATAAAATTACATAGATTTATAATACTTTTATATTTCTATTGGTGAAGTGTGAAACAAATTTGACCTAGAATTATGATTTATATTATTAAATATTGAATTTAATGACAAAATTTAATTTGTTAAATAAATTATAACACATAAGTTTTTTGAAAAATATAAAAGTTTCAGAATAGTAGTGATTATAATATGGATAATGACTTCTCAAATTATTTAATTGATGTTATTAACAAAGGTTCTTTATCACTCATGTTATCTATCGGTCATAGAACAAAATTATTTGATGTATTGTCTGTTCTTTCACCTTCAACAGTTGAAGAGATAGCATCAAAGTCAAAACTAAATAAAAGATACATTAAAGAATGGCTTGGAGCAATGGTAACTGGAAAAATCGTTGAATATGATTCATTTACCAACAAATTTTGGCTTTCAAAAGAAAAGGCTCAATATTTGACTAGAGAAAATAACATATATAATTTTTCCGCATCTATGCAATGGATTCCAATATTATCTCAAGTCGAAGATGAAATTGTTGAATGCTTTGTAAAAGGTGGTGGTGTTCCATACTCTTCATATAATCGATTTCATGAAGTTATGGCTGAGGAAAGTTATCAAACAGTTGTAGTAGGATTAATTAAGTATATTTTGCCATTGGTTCCAAATCTTATTACTGAACTTAAAAATGGGATTAAAGTTCTTGATATAGGATGTGGTAAAGGAAAAGCAGTCAATTTTATGGCACAGCATTTTCCAAAAAGCAATTTTTATGGTTACGATCTTTCGAATGAAGCTATTAGTGATGCTATAAAAGAAGCACAAGACATGAATAATTCAAATGTATCTTTTAAGATTCAGGATATTTTGAATTTAACATTAAAGGATAAATTTGATTTAATTACTGCCTTTGATGCAATACATGATCAGCCAAAACCTGACTTGGTTTTAAAAAATATTTATAATTCTCTCTCAGATAATGGAGTCTTTCTTATGCAGGATATTCTTGCATCAACTCCATTGAAAGACAATATTTCACATCCATTAGGAACATTCCTTTATACTATTTCTTGTCTTCATTGTATGAGTGTGTCATTATCCCAAAATGGTGCTGGTCTAGGTGCTATGTGGGGCAAAGAAAAAGCAGTCTCTATGTTAAAAGAAGCAGGGTTTGAATATGTAGAAGTGAAAACATTATCCCATGATTTTCAAAACTATTATTATATTTGTCATATGAACAAATAATTGCAAGTACATAATTTTTGTCTTGGTTTCTCCTCCATTTGCAGCATCCAGTATATTACCGACTATTTCTGTCCTACTTCTATTTCCCATATTATTAGAAATGATAATTTATTATTTTAATATTAATATCACATGATAAGTTAATCTAACTATACTAAAACATTCTTCATATTAGTTTCAAATTAAAATTTTGATGGTTCTATCACTACATTATATTAGCTTTTATTATTAGAACTTATTTTTAGAGATATTCACAGTATTGAATTCTATAGAAATATCTCAAGGAGGGATTAACACCGATAGCGGTTCTAAAATAAGAATCTACTATTATAAGCTCTGCTATATTGTATATATCTTTTGTCTGAATATATTTTTTATATTATTGAAGATTCAGAAATAGACAAAAGGAATATCCAATATATTCTGGATAACATACAAAAACATAGAAAATCCATGAGCAAAAGAAATCAATACATAGATTCCATGGTAAAATAGTTCAGTCATTC
This sequence comes from Nitrososphaeraceae archaeon, assembly GCA_035630235.1. Taxonomy (GTDB): domain Archaea; phylum Thermoproteota; class Nitrososphaeria; order Nitrososphaerales; family Nitrososphaeraceae; genus TH1177. The sequence goes on from DASQLB010000099.1 coordinate 3,798, forward strand.
TATTAATATATAAATGAGAATTAGTTAAATTACAATAGCTAATATATAGTTCATATAATAAAGTTATATAATTAAAAATCATACTAGTACCACTATGATAAAAAAATTATTCATAACAAGTATTATAATCTATCTTGGTCTAATTTTATTGACTTCTTCTCCATTCCA
>DASQLB010000100.1:0-10950 GCA_035630235.1 Nitrososphaeraceae archaeon
TTTCATTTTAGTTATGAAACAAAATAAAATAATTAAAAAGATAATTCTTAATATCTACAAGTTCTACTATTCCTTTCCTGATGCTTTCGATGATCCTGTTTTAAATGCAACTTTTGTTACATTTTTCTATTATCAAACATATTATTTATATTAAATCTTTCTTTCGATATTTCTTTTTTCTTTATTCTCAATCTAATCCTTTTAAATTACAATAATTATAATAGTCCATTCTTTTTTTCATTTTACTCAAATTAGCGATTGATATCTTCAATTATACAAGTAAAATTAAAAATTATACTCTGAAAATATTATGAGAATTTTTGAATAATAAATGATCACGTGATTGTTTATCAAGTTTAAGTTTATCCACAAACTTTATGTAACTCTCCATATTGGAAATAGGCCAATCACTTCCATATAACAATCGATGGGGTTTATCAAGATAATTTAATAGTTCCTTTATCTTGTGAACGTAATACATTTGATCATGTAATTTAAAATTTCCTATTACTAAACCTGAAATATCTGCATATACATTCTGATTTTTATATAATATTTCTTGACAATCTAGTATCCAAGGATTGCCTAAATGACACATAATAATAGTTAATTCAGGATTTTCAACAGCTATCTCATCTATATTCAAGGGATGAGCAAAGCGAACCTTAGAATTATTGGAGAATGTATCGCCTGTATGAATCATAACTGGAACTTTATGTTCAATACAAATTTCATAAATTCTTTGATATCTTTTATCATATGGGTAATAATATTCATAGCCACAATATAGTTTTATACCTTTGATCAATCCATCTTTTAGCCATTCTCTACATTTTCTAAAATATTCATCATTGTGATTATCAATTGTAAATCCAGCTACTACTCCAAGCTTATAGTCTTTATTTTTTAAAATATCAATAATTTGAGATGTCGATGGTCTCTCCTTATCAAATTTATATGATGTTAAAATAATAGAATAATCAATATTATTATTATCCATAGTTTTTAGGAGTTCTGTTAGTCTGTTTTTTAATGATGAAATTGTTTTTCTCTTGTGAATATTACTATAATAATTTAGGTGAACATGACAATCTATAATTGACATATATGTTTAATTTACTTGAAATTAGGATTTATACTTTGAATTTTTAGTTTTAATAATTTAGAATTATTACAGCTATTTGTAACTGCTATAATTAGCTAAAACCATTTGTCTTGATATGCTGCATAAGCAATATATATTTTAATAAATTATTACCATAGATATGTATTCTAGTATATTGTAAATTTCATTTGATTAAATGAAATCCATTTATCTAAAAATCAAAATATTGCTACCTATTGCAGATTAAGATGTCATCCTCCTATATTGTTTTTATTTACAATATCTTCAATCAAACTTAAATTTGGTTGATAATTTTATTTATACGTAGTAATATGTCTGAACAATTACATCCACATCACACAGGGGTTAAAGTTAGAAATACTATAAAAAATGATATTCCAAAGATTATAGATCTACAAAAGCAATCATATCCCTATCTTGCCAAATATGGTAATATATGGAAGGCAGAGGAACTCGAAAGTCATCTTGAAATTTTTCCTGAGGGACAATTTATTGCTGTCGAACCAGATGGCACAATAGTTGGTTCAGCAAGTACACTTATAGTTTCACTTGATCCAGAATATAAAGAACACACATGGATAGATATTACTGCAAATGGTATGTTTACTAATCATTCTTATGATGGCGATAGTCTCTATGGAGCAGATATTTCATCACATCCAAAGTATAGACATGAAGGTATAGGAAGCATGCTTTATGAAGCTAGAAAAGAATTAGCTATAAAAATGAATATCAGGAGAATGATAGCAGGTGGCAGATTGTTTAATTATTGTGAATATGCAGATAAAATGTCTGCTCTTGAATATGCACAGAAAGTAATTAGACGAGAACTCAGAGACCCTGTCTTATCATTTGAACTTGATAATGGATTCAACTTTATAAAAATACTTCCTGATTATTTAGATGATGTACGTTCTTTGAACTATGCTAGTTTCATAGAATGGTTAAATCTAAAGATTTAGTTCGCTTGCTTTTTTCCATCATAAATATGCGTCTATTTTTTTTTAATTAGTTGAAAATCTCGGGATAAATATTTTTGATGACCATTTTAAGTTATTAGGAGAAAACTAGCAAACTAGGTATATGTAAAGTCAACTTGGTCCATTTGAATGAATTTTTTGTAAGTTCGGTAGAATTCTGTAAATTTGAATTCAATGATACAAGAGATAATGAAACAGGAACACAAGGTCCAACTGGACCGACAGGTTCTGTTGGTCTGCCAGGACCATTTCATATACTTCTGGATCCAATATTGCAAATAATGATACAATATCAATAGGCGCTGATCAATCTACAATCTCTATTAATACCGCCTAGAGAAGGATGGATAGTAATCGTACAAGCACATGAATTATCCACATCAATAACACAAAATATGAATACATTATGTTTTGACAATCCACCATCGCCTTGAGACCTTATGAATTTCATCTTTTTCTATTTTTGTATAATTATATCACATTAGACTAAAAATTATTTTTCAAGTGAGTAATTAAATACAAGATAACATAGATTATTGTTGATAAAAATCTCAAGATACATTTACAAATAATGATAAATACAATTACCATTATGATAATCATACCACCAAATATCTCACATATCTCAAACCAGTCGAATCACTTTATTTGTTATAGTCGGAACATAATCATCATCATGATCCTTAGCCAGGACTTCATCTCTATCCGACTATGACAATATGTTTACTAAATAATAAACAAATGATTTATTAAATAATTAAATATTATATTGAATATTTAATATATTATATCAATCTGTCAAGAAAAGATGTCTAAATTGATCATGGTTTTCTCTAACAGTCATGCTCCACTATAGTAGAAATCTTCGGAATTTAATTTCTAGCATATAAAATTACTTCATATTATAACTAATATTATATTAAATGAAATTCAATTTTGTAAGCAATCTTTTAAAATTTCATAAAGCCGTATCAAGTAATATTGGCTTTAAATGAGCTACAAAATTTCACGTTAATTATTTTAGTATTTGTTTGCTTTTAAATAACTCAATTAAGAATTAATGTTATTTAACTATAGGATCTGTTAGGTAATTTTCTTATTTTAAACCAGATATGCCTGGACAATTTTTTATTATATCATCCGATTTATAATTTTTCAGGTTTCCTAACAGAATTTTCGATCAATATTGACTAATACAATTGGTAGTCTAATATTATTAATTATGGAAAAAATCTAACTAAAACAATAATATAATTATCAAATTTAAGTTAAACCATGTATATCATGACTAGGTCGTCAAAAAGAGATTTAATGATGAACAAAATCCATCCGTTTAGTGCAAAAAAAAGGATTTATAATTTCAGTGTTACTAATTATTCTTAAAATATAAAATATTATTAGTATCTAAAAACAAATCTTTTTTATAGGTTTTCTTTTGATATTATATATTGAAGCTAATATCAGATATACCTATTGTAACTTTCATTTTGATGTTAGTTTTTGTATCATTATTTATTTACCAACAGGTTTACGCAGTATCAAAATATATAAATGAAGAAAATACTTGCAATTTGAAATATACTGACTGCTGGAAATTTCTACAAGACACGCAACCTAAATCAGATCTAGAACATGCTAACTTATTTCATAAAAAAGTAGATAAATTTTTATATCCAGATTTTAATTATTTCCACTCATTTCAATTAGTTCCATATATTCAAAATGATGGATATAAATCAATATCAGATGGTAATATTGTCTTTTCTGTATCCTTATATCCTAATATGTCTAGTCTTGAAAACTACAAGGTGTATAATAATATGACTGGTATTGGGGATACTAGGGTTTATACTAATCTGTCTAGTCTAGGTGATAATGTATTTCCTAATATGTCCAGTCTTGAATCTTCCAAAGTATTTCCTAATATGTCCAGTCTTATACGATAAACAATATAGATAGTCTAAATTATCAGAAAATAAACTAAAGATTTTAACAAATATACACCACAAATAATATGTATAAATTAGTAAATAAAAGTAATAATTTTTTAGATATAATAATATAGTTGTTATATTCAATTTTTTATTTATTAAACTCATTGCATTATGTCAATATTGTAGAATTCAATACTCATTCCTTAACTAATAAGAATTTTTCCCTAACTATAGGATATCCTGCCTCGGGGAAAATATTTTTAATTTCATTCCATAGGTCATCTGGAATACGTGTAATTGTTCTAACATACTTTTTACTCTAGCATTATTAGATATGTTAGTAAGAAACCAATTAGCTATATTCTTATCTATTTTTGCGCCAGACTCTAAGATTATTAGTTTAATAATATTATTATATAATAAAATACTAAAATTATTTTTCTATGATATTTATCTAACATACTTACTAGAAATTCTAAATAATTCTTTTTAATCTAATTGGTTATTTGTTACTATACGAGGTAATAGAAGAAACGATATCAATAAAGTTACCATTTTTAATACTAGTAACAGTTTCACTTATTCATTTAAATATTTTTTCTCTAGCTTATGGTCAACAACAGACATCTAGCCCCAATTCTAATATTCCAAATGAAGGTGCCCCTAAACCTATAGTTCATGTAATAATTGAAGGAACAGAAAATGCTGACAAAATAAAAGGAGGAGATGGTAATGATAAAATATCTGGGAATAATGGAGATGATACTCTTAATGGTGGAGTAGGAAATGATAAAATATTTGGAAATGATGGAAATGATAAGTTAAATGGTGAACTTGGTGATGATGAAATCGAAGGTGGAGAAGGTAATGACAATATAAAAGGAGAAGGCGGTGATGATCAACTAATAGGCGATGAAGGGGATGATAAATTGGATGCAGGAAAAGGTAATGATGAACTGGGTGGAGGTGCAGGTATTGATATCTTAAAGGGTGGAGATGGTAACGATGAGCTAAATGGAGGAAATAATAACGATGAGCTAAATGGGGGAGAAGGAAAAGATAAACTAAAAGGAGGAAAAGGAGCTGATACATTTATCTGTGATGTTGCAGATAAGATTTTGGACTTTAAGTCTGCAGAAGGAGATAATAAAATAGGTGAATGTTCAGTGACTGATAAATCGTTACCTTCTTTACCTTAGTTACTAATCCGTTCTTCACATATTGAGTTAAATTTAGATACAAAAATTCATTCTAAAGATGATAAATTAGATTTTATTGAATTGTCGCTACTAGTAGATAGGTGTTTGAAATTGGATAGTGATTTTACATTTTATTCTAAATAAATAGTTATTCCGAGAACATGTAAGAATGGTCCATCATTACTTCCTATGGTACCACTATCTATCAAAGTACCATTTTTGTCAAATTTTTCTATATATATTGATATCTAATCTTATATTTTACTCCAACTACACATTCTACTACTAGAAAATAACCACAAGTATTAAAATATTAAATATAAACGAGTAATGTAATTGGAGTCTAGTAATTATCATTTAGTACATATTCTTGTCATTCCTATTTTATTTTCCCTGATATTATATAATAGTAATTTTAGTGGAGAAGGAGATAAGAATGATAACGAATATTATTTTCTCAGTTTAAATTTTTTACAAAATTCATATGCAATTGAATCTGATGAGAAAGATGAAAACAACAACAACAATAATGATTCTAAGGAAACAAAAGAAGAAGAAGAAGATGAATCTGAAAATAATAAGGGAAAATCAATTTTTAATATCGTAGCCGTTGGAGATTGGGATTGTACATCTGAAACAGAAGATACAATAGATAATATTATCAAACAGGATCCAGAACTTGTTTTAGCCCTTGGTGATTTCTCGTATAGCGGAGATGCGGATTGTTGGCTTGAATTAATAGAACCGATAGCAGATAAAACCAAAATTGTAATGGGAAATCATGAAGATGAAGATGATTATATAGATTTTTTTGGTTTAAAAGAACAATACTATTCTTTTAATCAAAAAAATGTTCACTTTTTAGCATTATCAACAGAAACATCTTTTGATGAAGACTCTGAACAGTATGCATTTGCAAAACAAGATCTTGAAAAATATTCTAAAGATCCATTTATAGACTGGATTATAGTGTTTTATCATCGGTACATTTATGGATCTGGAAGTGGTCTTGAAGAGGAAAAAGATTTTAGAGAAACATATCATCCTCTTTTTGATAAGTATAAAGTCGATTTGGCTTTACAAGGTCATCTTCATGTCTATGAAAGAACATATCCAATTACTTTTAATAATGATGATGGGGATGAACCAATAGTACAAGATAACAATCCGAATCTATATAAAAATCCAAAGGGAACTATCTTTTTGACTGTAGGAACAGGAGGCGCACATGATATGCAACTATCTTCGTTAAAAGATTTTTCTGTTGAAGGAATCGCTGGTGAATTTGGAATACTTAATATTCAAATCGAAAGTGATCAAACTCCTCTTATAGGTCAATTTATTGAGAATGGAAAGAAACAAAAAATTGCAGATGAATTTAAAATAATAAAAGATAATAAAACATAAAAGAAAATTAGTTCCATCAATATATTTATAGAGCACATTTTATTTTTTGAAGTTCTTATTCTTATTTAACAATCGAATAGGGAGATTAAAGAACAAAGGTAAAAGCAGAGAAAAAATGAGAAGATTAAAACATAAAAAATAGATCTATATTATATAGAAATAATTACTTACTATATTAAAGACTTGTTTTAAATAAGACATTTCCAAAATTAATAAATTGGAAATATTCACTGTCCGTATATGCTAAGAAATATAGGAATATTTTTCCTAGGAATTTCACTTCTTGTCACCCTAACCGTAGTCTTTTCTTTGATAGGCCCTGTTATGGCACAAGAATCAGAAATTCTCTCAAAAACTACTAATAATAAACAAGATAAGCACGATGATGATAAGTTAGTTGTTGTAGCTCAGATAAATTTAAAAAATACTGAAAAAAATGGATTACTTAAAGTGGTCGGTGTTATTAATGGAGAAGATTTTGTTAAAAATATTCCTTTAGATAAATTAAAGGAATCAACCAAGCAGTTAAAAGTTAAATTCTCAATGGATAAGGATAATGAAATAGTAAGTGCTGGTAAACCAGATGAATTTTTTGTTTGTGCATATCATGTTAAAAGTGCTGATACAAAGTTTACTTCTAATAAAGAAGAGGTTGTGAAATATTTTGACTGTAATGAAGGTGATATAAAATCTACTACCCAGCCTACACAGATAAGCTTATTCAAAGCGACTTCTCAAGTTTATAAAAAAACTTCTACCTATTACAATTTATATTCAAAACCACAAGTGGTAGCATTTGCTACTCTATCAGATGAGATAGCAAAGGCTAGTAATGGTATATCTAGTCTTAAAAAAGATGCCTCAAATAGTGATAATAAAGATAGCAGTAACAAACCAGTTAAGGTAAAAATAATAGTACCAATGGAAGATAAAAAGGATGCTAAAAAGATCAAAGTTATGGCTATGCTTAAAGGTCAGATTAAATCCGCAATAATAGATGATGTTCAAAAGGAATTTGATAAAACAGGAGGATATACAATTGAAAGAACATTTGCATTTGACAGAAATACCGATATGGGTCCAATACAAATTGGAGATAGATTCCATACATGTGTAATAGGACAAGACTTAAATCCTCCAGAAGGAAGCGAATGTGAAAAACGATTGATAAAACACCTCGACAAACCTAATAGCTTGGCGGCTCGATAGTCACTATAATTTATTATAGTGTACTTATTTTTTGGTCAATTAAAAACGAAGGAAAATAAGTAATGGATTCAAAGTAAAAAAATACCTTCGAACAATGGTTCAAAAATAGAATTATGAATTTTGATCTAATTAGAGTGTTAAACTTTATTTTAGAATAATGAGAAATTTATATTACAATTTGATTATAAATATAAGAATTTTGAATGAAAAGTCTGTTCAATTCATCACTCTTTCTATTGGTTTTTTATGATGAGTAAGCTATCTATGTTATACTAGTGTGCTTTAATAATGATCATTATTGTATGCCAAACAATATATTTTCATCATATAGACAACTGAAATTAATTAGTTAGTTATTGTTATTTTTTTTACTCCAACAATATCAACTACATAGTATTCCTCAGCTATCTGAATAATATCTCCAGCGGCTATCTCGATATGATTTCTCTTTTCCCTCAGTGGTATTCCAAATGGTTTTTTACATTCTTTAAATTTAAGCCAGATTTTACCTACATTTAAGATATTCTTAAATTCAGATTCCCATACTAAATCATAGAGAGTAACAAGCGCTTGGCTACTAATTTTGTTATTTCTAAAAAAAGTCTCTGACTCGGGTTCTTTAGAGAAGTATACTCGAACTTTCATGATTAAGTTTCTATGTATAACTTTTATGTTTATTAATTATATATAATTAACTATTAAATAGTTAATTTTGATATATTTATAAAGTATCTTATTCAAAATACTAATTACTGATAATACTTATTTATAGATGAGATGATGAAAAGTTACTCCTATTATAATGACAGTAGTTATTTTTTTGAAATTGTAGGAAATAAATGACTCTTAATAAGTTGTATATTGATTGCAAAATAGATATTTGTATTATTTATTGAGTGTGGTGGTAAGGGGAAAAGAATTATTAATAATAGAATATTGTTGTGTCCATTCGTTTGTATATAATTTTCCTTAATTAATAGTAGATAGAATAAACATCTTTAATCCGAGTCTAGCTCTTAATGCTAACGACATTTATAACAATACGAATAGTAGAAAAACTACTCTTTTTAATATTGTTACATGCATGTAATGTTGGGTGTATTTATAAATTTACAGTGTATGAATGAATCAAATTTAAAAATTATTTATCTTGATTACAAATTCAGATCTGTCAAGCTCTCTTATCTTGTATCTAGAATATAGTAGAAATTAAAGATAATTGGTATTTATCAAAAAGCAAATATTAATAGTTATTTTCTTAATAAATTTAAAACAATGTATAGACACACACATGTAAAGGATGTTGAAAATGTATTAATTTTACAAGGTGGAGGTTCACTTGGTGCTTTCGCATGTGGAGTTTGTAAAACCTTTGCAAAAAAAATATAAAATTTGACATAATAGCAGGAACATCAATAGGAGCAATTAATGGAGCAATAACTGCTGGAAGTAAAAACGATGATCCTGCAAAAGATTTAGATGATTTTTGGATGGAGATTGCAGAAAGTAGCTACAACATCATACCAGATATGTCTTCGTTTGATTATGATTATCAAGACAATAAAATTAAATTTAAGAGATCCTCTTCAGCATCATTAAATGCAGCATTTTTTGGGGTTCCAAAATTCTTTGTTCCTAGATGGTTTAATTGGGGTAGGGATACATATAATTACTCGAATGATTATACCATGTTGCCAGTAAATTGGACCTATATATATGATAATAATTTACTAGAAAAAACATTAGAAAAATATATAGATTTTAAAAAATTGTGTCCTGATGGAAAGTCTAATAATAATAATTCTGATAATACAATACAACTTATAATTACTGCTGTTGATGTGCTTTCAGCGGAACCATTAATATTCGACAGTTACAAAACACAGATACAAATGAAACATCTTCTAGCTACAATTGGGTATCCTCAATATGGATTCCCATGGGTAGAGGTAAACGAAGGAGTATATACTTGGGATGGATCTTTGTTAAGTAATACTCCAATACGAGAAGTTATGATGGCCTCTCCCAGTAACGATAAAAATATATTTATTATTGAAAATTATCCTAAAAAAATAGAGAAACTTCCATCAAATATGAACGAGGTTCAATCTAGAGCCAAAGATATAATGTTTACTGATAAGGACCAGAGTCTAGCCAAAATGGCTAAACTCATTACCAGACATATAAATTTAATAGAAACGTTATATGATATTTTTGAAGAATATGATCAATCAAAAATAGATAAAGATATAATTAAATATATTGAAAAAGAACATAAATTATTGGTAGAAAAATATGGCGCTAAAATTCTAAATATCAAAAGAATTAGTAGAGAAAATAGTAAAACACCATATTCATTACAAAATGCTGACTTTTCTGTAAATACAATTAAAGAACTTATTATTCAAGGCGAGAATAAAGCTCAAGCTAGTTTAAAGTAATTATATTATTAAATTTAGTATTCAGATAATTTTTTGTACATATTCTTGCTGATAAGCGATTTTTTGGTGAAGGCAATTATTATTTAAAATTTTTAATTGAAGACCAATTTTTAGTAGTTATCAATGCTTTTTGATTAGTTAAATTTATTATTGAGAATAATAGTTTTTGAAACATATTTCCACTTTATGGTTAAGAAACATATGGATACATTAATTTATTCAATATGGAAAAAGAATAAATGATGAAATTTACAAAAATAGTTGAAACTTGCATCTATTCGTCTGAATTAAAAGAAATGAAAGACTTTTACATTAATAAACTGGGTTTAGACTTTGTATCCGAAGAAAATGGAAGACATGTCTTTCTAAAGGCAGGAAAAAGTATGCTTTTAATATTTAATCCTGAAAGTACTCTAAGCGATTCTGATAGTATCTTTCCTATACATGGTGCTATCACCCCTCCATCAATAGTTCATTTTGCACTAGAAATTAATATAAGAGATTATGAAAAATGGAAAGATCTTTTATCAAAGAAACAAATTAATATCGAAAAAGAATTAAAAATTGGAAATAGCAGATCAATCTATTTTAGGGATCCTTCTGGAAATGTAGTTGAATTGATAACTGAAAATGCTTGGCCAATAGACAATTAAA
>DASQLB010000101.1:0-2766 GCA_035630235.1 Nitrososphaeraceae archaeon
AACTTTCTTCTCATTTTAGAATTATATAGTTATAAAAAAATAGTATTAAAAATAAAATATAGTTGAATCCCTAAATGTATTTAGTTTCTAAAGTTAGAGAAATATTGATAATTTTAAATAAGAGAAGAGATTTTTCTAATACTAATTTAATTCCTATTGTCATACCTAGTCTATCTCTTTCCCTAAAGAAGCATGAATAGATAAAAAGGTTACTACTATTATCTATAAAAAATCAATAACAATTTCAATTACAATCTATCATATTTATTTTATAAGATTTATTTTCTTGGAATAAATATTAAGATTTTAATGATGATTAATAGACATAATATAGATTAAATGTTATTTTAGAGATTAATCTCTTATCTATTTATATTATAAATATCTAATTTCAAAAACCAGTTTGGATTTACACAATTTCCCGAATATTTAAATTTAACTATTAATATCTGATACTATGCCTTCACAAACAAATGAAAGAATTAATAATTTAATCGACATGGATGATTATTTTACAAGTATAGCCAATGATGTTGACTTATTTAATGGTATAATCAATGGAAAAATATTGGAAATACCTTCTCTTATTCTGGAAAAGGAAGATGCAATAAAATTTACTAAAATAATATATGATGAAGTCGATACAGGAATTTTTCAAGCAATTATCAAAACATCTTCCTCTCAAGATGGTATATTGGTGAATATTGGAATAACTGCTGCAGCAGAAGTAATGACTAATTCAGCTGGAGAAGAAACAAAAGATTTAGTCAAAAAAGGATTTGGAAGATTAATTGCAAAATTTAAACGAAAGGGAAAGGAAATTATTGAAAACGAAAGGAAATATGGTAATTAAAATATGCTTGAATCTTAAATCTGAATTTTATTTTATTAAATAATTTCCTTTATAAAATTGCTTTACCATCTGATATATATTTAATATAAACTATTCAATAGTAGCTGTACATCTATCCAACAGGAGCCTGTTAATCTATGTGAAGGAAAACGATATATACCAATGATTTTGCATATCCAATAACTGAGTTTAATATGTCTTCTGAAAACAGTACATTTTTCAAAATATTGGTGGCAATTGATGGTTCCGAGAAATCTATAAAAGCAGTAGAATATGCAATAGCTATAGCAATTAATCAAAAATCAAAAGTACAACTGATTGCAGTTACAGTTTTAGATCTTCTAAAACTTAATCTTTCAACCTTTATAGCAGCACCTACCTTTGGAGTAAAAGATCTTGAAGAAAAAAAGAAACAGGCTAAAGAGTGGCTTAGTAATATTGAAAAATTAATTCAACAGAAAGGTAAAAACATCGAATTTAAATCGTACATTTTAGAGGACCCTACATTGAGAGTAAGTTCTATGATAATTAATCACGCTGAACGTGAGAATGTTAATTTAATAGTAGTTGGAAATCGAGGTAATAAAGGTTTTAAAAGAATGTTATTGGGAAGCGTTGCTTCAGACATTATAACCTATGCTCCCTGCCCAGTTTTAGTTGTAAAATAATAATTCAACTACATATTATTTAGATCGATTATTAGAAACCTATTTTAATTTAATATTACAATGGATCTGTTAACTTTGCAGTAATTTTCGCTTTCTTAAACTATCAATTTGTTTCATTGCCTTTTCCAATCAAATTCGAATTTGATTATTTTAATTGATCCATATCTTGTAAGTAAAAAATCTACAAAATCCCCATCTTTTATGCCCAATTTTTCTCTAACTTCCTTTGGTATAGTAATCCTTCCACCTTTCAATACTCTACAATGTCCAATATTTTTATCTCTAACCATGAAAATAATTATCTAATTATTACTAAAAATCGTTAAGTTAACAGAGCCAATACAGTAATATTCCAATTAAGATTCATTTCTGGTCAAATATTCAAATTAAGAATTTTTTCCTTTATAATATAATTGGGATGTAGAAAAAAACTAACACTTACATTTATTTGTAATTGACATAATACCTGTCATTATCTTACATTAATTATTGTATTATATTACAAAATAATGTTGTAATTAAAGTATGTTCCTCTCTGGGATACAATTGAAGCGAATATGAAAATATTGAGATAAGTTATAAAATCAAAATATGAAATTTCAATGTAAAATAAAGAAAATACGAAGAGGAGGAGGAAAGAGTTGAATGAAATGAAATAAAATAAGAGTTTCTATCATTATAAATTAATTAATAAATAGAAAATGAATGATTTATAAATTTATTCTATCGCTTTATATATTTTCTCGATCTAATTATTGTGTTTCTTCTGCAGCCATTCCTATTGCTTCTTCTGCCAATTGAAGTTGATTGAGAACTTCTTCTGTATCTCCTTTTTCAAGTGCAGTTTTTGCATTTTTTATATGTTCTGATACAAATGTTGTAGGACAGCCAGTGGCAAAGCTTTGTTGAACAGATAGTACTACTGTAGATAGTGCTAAAATGATTCCTAATAGACCGAAGTTTATTATATTTTTTGTATTTTTCATTACTTACTCTTGTTTTTTTCTTAGTATATTAATATTATAGTAATTTAGTTATCATAGTTATTGTCAAAAACTTAATAGGTTCCTTGCGTGGAATCCTAATTTATTAATATGATATTATATTGTATAATAATACAATCTATATTTAATTCAGAATATTATCTCTGAAAAACTTAGTAGATTACTTGACTTGTGTTAGGACAAATATATTTATTATTTTATGTATAAAACTATTTATTTCATATGTGATTATTAAAGAGAA
>DASQLB010000102.1:0-2055 GCA_035630235.1 Nitrososphaeraceae archaeon
GAATAATATCAAATATAATAAATGACTACTTTGCTATAAAAACAAAAAAAACAATTCATATTAAGTATTGCTATGGTTGTAATAACTATTTATTAAATATTGATTGTCTAGAATATATTAAATTACAGTTTTTACAATAAGTTGAAATATCATACATTCTTACAAGATGTTCGTTTTATTAACTAAAAGTCACTAACTTCTCGTTTAGATATGGTATATGAAATATTGGTCAAAGGTAATAATATCATAATGGTACAATTAAGTAACGAATAATGAGATCAGAATTGAAAAGTCAATTCACAGGAGGTAAATCCTATTCTATCTACAAATTAGGAAGGAGACTTTATTAATCTGAAAATACCATTTATGACTTCTTGAGAATTAGTGAAGATATAATAGCTCAATATATTATATCAAATGTCTATGAGAAACCTAAAATTGAAGTTGGCAATTACTATCTCAAATGGAATGAAAAATCATTTGGAATAAGCCAAAGAGAAATAAATGAACTAAAAGGTTTTTTAATAAAGGTCATTCCATATTTTGATATAATTTATCAATTGATAAATAGCTTAGAGAGACCAAAAGGTAAAGAAAAGACTTCCTCAAATAAGGATATATTTCCAGATATACATATTTCGCACAGAAATAAAAAATATCGAGTTATTTACGACTTGTACATGCTATCAGATGGGGCGACATTTATAGAAAGAACAGAAAAGCTTGAAATAATCTCTAAAGATTATAATAAAATCTCTAAGAGTCATAATGTTCCCAAATATAGCTATAATGACTTGGAGCTTTACTTAAAGTCGAAATTAGGTCAATTGTTGTTTAATAGACAAGGTCGTGGCCGAGATAAGTAGAAATAAACGAAAATTTACAAAAACATTTTATTAGATTTTATCTAACAGAGTCTATTGAACTGAAATATATCTTTGCAAAAATTTTTGTAATTACACGATATTTTGATCGTTGTTGCCAGTTTAGGGTTCAAAAAAATTATGAAAAAAATGTAGTTAGTCTCTTTTATATTGTTTGGCTTCTTCTTTTGTCACTTTAAAATAAACTTTATCACCGTCAAAGCGTTCAACTAGATTCTTTGGGATATAATATCTCTCTTTATCTACAGTACCTTTTTGAGTTATTATATATTCTCCCAAAATTTCTTGAACTTCACCAAAATCAGTATCATCTCCTAACCCTCTTGCTTCTTTTTTAATAATTTCTTCGGAACTAAAATCGCTAATATCGTTTGACATATATTCGGTAGTAATACATTGTATTTAACTCGTGTATTTGTATAATTTAATGACTATAAAGGACAGTGTTTAAGACTATTTCACCTACAATTTAGAATACATTGTATTTCTGATCTTTGCATTTACAATTTTTAGTAGGGTGTTTATTGTTATAAAAGATCATGAGCATTAATAAATATCTCTTTTTCAACCTAGATATTTGGCTATTCCCAATATTTTAGATTCTGTTGGTGCTAAAAATCAGATTAATTTGATAAATCTCAGCAGATGATGTTGAGAAATCCAACATTTAGACGAATCTATTATATTGAATTACATTTTATTATATCTAGTTATTGAAACTATTTTTAGTCAATATTATTACATTTAATATTATAAACAGATTATCTTTTAGGGAAAATTAGATACCAACAAAAAATCAATCTAAAATTTTTAATCGTCTAAAAAAGAAAAGGTGATTATTTGGCTAAATCTTGCAAACCTTTACCAACTGTTTCAGCAAGACCCTTTGCGCCTTCGGTGATATTACTTGTTATATTCTTTGCTCCTTCACTAATATTAGCGCCTAAATTGCTGGCATTTCCTTCAATTGCTTCACCTGTTTGATTGGCACCTTGTTGTAATCCTTCACCTGTTTGATTTGCTGAGTCATCAGCTTTGTTCATTGTTTGATTCATACTTTCTGCTTGGCCAAATGCTGATACAGTGGATGTAGATAAAGCTAGCACTGTTCCAAGAAAGATTGTTGCTGCTACTGTCGGTAATATTAGAAACAATTTATTGTATATCATTT
>DASQLB010000103.1:0-6881 GCA_035630235.1 Nitrososphaeraceae archaeon
ATATATGAAAAACCCAATACATGTTACAGTAAATCAAAATGATATTACATTAAAAACCATAGAACAAATGTATTTGATTACAAATGAAAAAGAGAAATATAATCACTTGTGTGATTTAATTAAACAGTGTAATAATAATCAAATGTTAATTTTTACTTCTACAAAACAGAAGGCTGATGAACTAGCTATGAATTTGAGAAAAAAAGAACAATTACAAGTAACTGCATTACACGGAGATCTGTCGCAGAGACAAAGAAATTATGCGATGCATAAATTTAGAGATGAGCAAGAGCAAATTCTAGTTGCTACAGATATTGCAGCAAGAGGAATAGATATCCCTTCCATAAAATACGTTATTAATTATGATATTCCTAGAGATCCTATAACCTATTTTCATAGAATCGGTAGAACTGCCAGAGCAAATTCTGATGGCAAAGCGATATCTTTAGTTGCGATTGAAAAAATTTCAGATTTTGAAAAAATTTTAAGGTATACTAAATATAAGGTTCGTCAATTAAATGAGGAAATCGGTATTCCAATACCTAAAATTCAAAAAGAGTTTAAAAAACACAACTATTTAAATAAAAATAAACCGTTTAACAAATGGTCAAAACATAATTATAAAAACAGTAAGAAAAAAAACATGTATAAAAAAAATTCCAATCGAAATTACAGGAAGCATTAATTTCCAATTTTTGACACGTAATTAAGGTCGTTAAATAAAACTTAATTTTCTTTTGTGATATTTGTTTAATAAATTATAATTACTACTGTACTTTAAAATACTAAAGTATAGAACTTCGGTAAATATATAATACCTGAATCACAACATATACTATTGTTATGCCATCTATTGATAATGAAGAATCTTTTGCCAAAATATCCAATTTAATAGGTGGAGAAGAATACCAGAAGGTTGCTAAAGCACTTTTAAATACAGAAGATGCAACTGATGAAGAAATTGCTGGTGCAACAGGAATGCGAATCAATGTTATTAGAAAAGTATTATATGATATGTTTGGAAAAGCATTAATTACTGGAATTAGAGTTAAGGATGAGAAAAAAGGCTGGTTTGTTTATCGTTGGCGTGCAAAAAGTGATCAAATTGACAATTTCATAGATAATCAGAAGAAAAAAATTCTGGATAGATTACAAAAAAGATTAGAATATGAAGAATCATCAGAATTTTATCATTGTGGAAATAATGAATGTCAAAGAATAAAATTCGATATAGCTATAGAATCTTTTTTTAAATGCCCTACTTGTCAGCAAAATCTTGCTATGGTAGACAATAACTATACAAAAGAAGCATTGAGATATAAAATTGATCAAATACTATCTGAAATATCTAATGGAAAATAATTATTAGTATTTAGCTATTATAATAAAGTGTTATTTCATTATCATTTTTATTTTGAGTAATTTTAGTCAGCTTTAATTTTATCCCTTGTGATATTATAGGATATCCTTTTCCTTCAACAAGAGTAATAGCATTTCTTCCACCTAAAACTATTGGTGCAATAGTTATAATTAATTCATTTACAATTCCACCACGTAAACAAGACCAATTTAATTCCCCTCCACCCTCGATAAGGATTTTTCTATAACCCATCTTGTATAGCATATTGAAAAGTTTTTTTAAATTTATTAATTTTGATCCAATTATTATGACATGGGCTCCTAATTTCTTTATTTCTTCTATAGTATCTTTACTTGCCTGTTTTGTAACAACAATTATAGTTTTAATTGTAGCAGCAGTTTTCAAAATTTTGGAATCTAATGGAATTCTACCATAACTATCTATAATAATTCGAGTAGGATCAATTCTATTACTTCTGATAAATCTAACAGTTAACATAGGATTGTCTATAATAACTGTATTTATACCCACTACAATTGCATCAACTTTAGAGCGTAATTTATGGACACGTACTAAATCTTTCTTCGAAGAGATACATGAATTGCCAGTATAAGAAGAGATTTTACCATCCAAAGTCATAGCAGAATTAATAGTTACTTTTAAATCAGTAGGAAGTTTCATTTACAAACCTGCCATTGATCATGATAGCTTTTATTGCCCCATAAGAAAGCCTATGAATAATAGAAGAATAGATATTATGAATTGGTTGTAAATCTATGTGGTACTTGTCGATAAATAAAATATCCGCAAATTTTCCAATATCGATTGATCCAGAATTTAAATCAAACATTTCTCCTGGGTTAACAGTAATCATTTTTAACAATTCTTTTGGGTCAATAGAATTAGAATATTTAGATGAATGTGATTTAATTACTTTCCATAAATAATCTAGTTCTTGTAAAAGATCCGGAGAATTGAGCATTATATTATCAGTACCAATCGATATCTTACATCCTAGTTTTATCATAGTCACAATATCAGGAATTCCATTTCCAAGAATTCCATTAGATCTTGGACATAGTACGATACCTACGTTATTATTTAAGGCAAGAGCGAGATCTTCAAAAGTAGCATGTGTCATATGGATCAGAATATTTGGTTTAAGAAAATTAATAACTCTCTCAACTTCTGTTTTTCCTGTATATAATTTTGAGAATTTGATAGTACTTTTTGATTCAGCTGCATGAATAGCAATTATTTTTTTTCTATCATGTAAATAATTATTATTTTTATTGAATTCTTTAACTTTATGTAAATATTGTTCAAGAGCATCATCAGTATTTTCATTGGCGCCGCTTAGTCCTAAACCATCACTTGATTCTAATACTCTTGAAAGAGACTCTAAAGACAGCTTTTGTAATTTATCTAATTTTTCATCAATATTTCCTTTAGTTTGTTTTTTAATTTCCAATATTTTTTTTAAATCAAAATATTGTTCTATTCTACCTAAAATTACTGATTTTATAGGTAGATCCATTATAGAGTCTTTTAATAACTCAATTCCTTCTGGACCACCTTCACGAAAATCTACAAAGAATATTGTTCCTTTTATCATCATAGAAATGGCAGAAGTTCGTATAAAGTATTTTAGATGTTCTTTAGTACTTTTATTCAAAATTTTCTTTTTAATTCCATAAACAGGATGAATCATTTCATTAAAAGTAGAACTAAATGATATATCCTTTCCTATTGAATCTGCTATATGAGTATGAGAATTTATAAAACCGGGTATAACAAGAAGCCCTGTTCCATCATAAACTTTTGTATCAGTCAACCTGTACTTATCAGAATAAGTGTCTTCACTTCCAGCTTCTATTATTATTCCATTTTTATTAATGCAAATAAATCCTTTATTTATGTAAACTAAGTCTTTTCCATATAACAGACTTATATTTCTGATAATAAGATTCATTTGATCTCATAGATAGGAATAATTTGTCCTTTCTTACGAAATTTTCTAATTGAATCGAGAGCTTCTGTGGCATTCTTGGCTGATTCTCTAGAAGTCCTTCCAAATCCTATACCACAATTAAATTTAATATCCAATTCATCAGAAATACTATTTAATAAGTCAGAGATTTCATCTTTTTCTATTAGATCAGCAATTATCATAAAGTTATCTCCTCCTAGGAAAAAAGTTAATGAATTTTTCTTGAGAAATTTATCCATAAGGAGAACATAAGATTTCATTACCGTAATAGTACTTTCATAAGGCGATAGATGATTTCCAAAACCTGATGAATCATTTATATCAATATGAAGTATTTTTACTTTTTTGTCAGTTAAAGAGGAAGATACGGAAAGATTATTTATTTCACCATAAATCTGAAATTTTTTAACAAGAAATTTTTCATTTTTTCTTGCCTGATACGCTTGGATATTTGCATCTAATGGAGTTTTTCCATTTCCTATTGTAAAAGATATACACAAGTTTGGATGTTTAATGGAAATCTCTTTTATAACTGAGACATGATCTTCTAATGATAATGTATTTGTAATTACAAAATATTCATCAAATCTATTGAAGAATACCAGACAATTATATTTGGAGAATAAATATTGCAAGTCATGGTAAATCTGAGCTTGGAGCATTTGTAATTTTGCTTCTCTGTCACTACCCAAGACCAATGTCCATGGCCCATAACCTTCTATTTTGATTATTGTTATCTGGATATTCATTTTATAATAATAGTAGTTTTATTTTCATTATATTGACTTTCATTGAGTTTTTTTATTCTGGTTACCATATTTACAGCTGCATTTACTGCACGTATGGGAACTATTTTTGCTCTTTCCCATGCTTGTTCAACCGTCATGTTAGGTCCTGATATACCTAGTGCAATTGGTTTTTTATATTGTAATGATAAATCAGATATTAATCTCGCTGTATTTTCGGCAATTATTAAATCGTGATTTGTATCACCTTTTATAACTGCTCCTAAAGTAATTATAGCATCAATAGTATTATTTTGTAATAAATGACTTATTATTAGAGGCATATCAAACGTTCCAGGAACGTAACAAATATGACTGATATCCGAGTTTAACTTTGAAGCATGAACTCTTGCTTCTTCTAACATTAGATCAGTAATTTCATGATTAAATTCAGAAACCACTATTGCTAAGTGAACTTTGACCAATTGAAATTTAAATCACCGAATATGTCTTTAATTGATTAGCTTCTAATAAAGGAATATCTTTTAATTTTGCATATTTATTTGCTTCATCAATAGAGAGAGATCTAAAAGTGTGAGAATCAAGCATTTCACATATTGCAACAGCTGGGGTTAGACCCGCAATCTTTGCCAAATAAACAGCAAGTTCTGTATGACCAAATCGTTCTTTTAATAGACCTTTTGCAGCGATCAAAAGAGAAACATGACCTGGAGTTCTAAAACCCTTGATAAATTCTGATACTCCACCATTATCAATATTTTTGCAAATTGATGCAAGTTTGGAAATTGTTAATGCACGATCATAATCAGTAATGCCGGTGTAAGTATCTCTATGATTAACAGAAATTGAGAATGAAGGTTTATCTCCATATGGAGCACGACCATTTGTCATAGTGGTAAATAAAGGATGAGTATTAGAAACACAGTTTAAAATATCATGTATATATGATAATCCCAACTTTGTAGAAATATAACCATCTATAGCTAGGCACAATAGACCACCTGCGTCATTTCTTAGATTTGCTATATGGTATGGTTTTATATTTTCTGCAGCTATTATCATATCGGTTTCATTTTCTCTACTGTCATCATCATGAATAAGAACAAATTTTCCTTTACTGAGTGCAGAAATGGCGTCTTTTACAGTTGACAAACATAAATTATAAAACCTCAGTATTTATATATTTTACTACAGAATTTGTTATTACTAGTTTTTTGGTATAAGTTTTGAAATATATTTACCAATAATATCAAATTCAATATTAACTTTATCTCCAATTGATTTTATTCCTAAAGTAGTTTTTTTTAATGTATGAGGAATCAAAGATATTGATAATAAGTTTTTATTGTCAATATCTACAACGGTTAAGCTTATCCCATCGATTGTAATTGAACCTTTTCGTACTATATATTGGAAGGTCTCTTTTGGTTCTTCAGAGATTTTGATAATTAGTTTTGTTTCTGTGGGAAAAACAATTTTCTCATAAATAATACCTGTAAGATCTACATGACCCTGAACAAAATGACCATCGAACCTATCAGAAGCTCTCATACTTCTTTCAATATTAACCATATCACCTTTCTTTATTGAATCTAGACATGTTTTTTTTACTGTTTCTCCAATTACTAAAAATTCGGCAATATTATTATTTAATTTGGTTATCGTTAAACAAACTCCATTTACTGCTATACTTTGACCAATCTTTAATCCCTTACATAAATTTCCAATATCTATAGAAATTTTAATTTCAGCAGGATACTTCGAATTACCTTTTTTTATCTCGTTTATAGATTTTATCTCACACAGGGATTCGATTATACCAGTAAACATTCTAGAATTTCATTTATTTAATATTAATGAAGATAATATAAATACACAGGTATTAATTTCATTTATCAATCAAATTAAAAATTAGAAAGATATTTTAATATAAATATTGTCTCTAGAAAGGAGAAATCAGTTCTCTTTTATAAGTAAGTTTATGAATTTATTATTTTCTGTCCAGATAATAGAAACAAGAGATCAAAAATTGACCCAAAATGATTTATTTAGAAGATGAAAAGATGAAAAGATTAGAAGAAAAAAATCTAATTTTACAAACATTAACAGAAGATATGTTTTCACTTTGCCTAGATTATCAGAATTAATAAATGGTACATTATAGTTATAGTTAACATAAATAATTAATTAAGATATAAAATCTATGAAAAATAAAAAGATGGAGCGATATTATTATGATAAAAGTAGATTATCATTATCTTTAATTATGCCCAAGTGTAGATTATAGAATCTAAAATTTCTTTAATAGTCAAGCAAGACAAGCAAGGCTTATAATAATATCATATAATAAAAATAACCAAATACAATGAATAAAATAATAACCAAACATGGAAATCATGTTATTGAGAAATTAAACGAATTTGAGTTTAAAATTAATGTTGATGATTCTAAAAAAATGAATGTACCAGTTACGATTTATGCAGATGATAACTTGATTTTAAAAATGAGTGAAGATAGAACATTAGATCAAGCTGTCAATGTTTCAACACTCCCTGGTGTAAGAAAACATGTAGTTGTATTGCCAGATGGTCATGAAGGATATGGTTTTCCGGTTGGAGGAGTAGCAGCTACTGATATGGAAGAGGGGGTTATTAGTCCGGGAGGTGTAGGATATGATATTAATTGTGGAGTAAGATTACTTAGATCAAATCTTAACGTAAATCAAGTTAGACCTCATTTAAAAGATTTAGTAAATGAATTATTTAATTCAATACCATCAGGCGTA
>DASQLB010000104.1:0-31139 GCA_035630235.1 Nitrososphaeraceae archaeon
GGATACATCAACCATCCATCTGAATTTTCAGCTATCCAATCAATTGTTTGCCTACTGTATCCTGTAACAAATAATGGGAGATTTTTAGATGTAGGTTTTGGTAAAAGATCGCCTTCACCAGTCAAAGATCCAAATATTGATTCGTATCTTGGAAAATTTTCAGAAAGCAAACGATGAAAATCATAAACAGATTCTCTAAAAAGTATAGATCTTTGCTCAAAATCTCTTCCATATGCAGGATACTCAATAGGTCTATCCCCCGTGGCTATTCCTAATATTAGTCGACCCTTGCTTAATTGATCAATTGAAGCTGCTCCCTTTGCCAAATCAATTGGATGTCTTAACGGAAAAATAATAGCTGCAGTACCTAATGCAATGTTTTTTGTTTGTCCAGCAATATATCCAAGATAAGTCCATGGATCATATACTTGTCCTACATCTCCAAATTTAGAATCATATAAAGGGACGTCACGAAACCATAATCCTGAGAATTCTAATTCTTCAGCACGTTGAGCTAACTCCACTTGTCCTTCCATTTTTGGAATCGACCCTTCGTAAGCTTCAATAGCAAATAATATGCCTAATGTTAGATGATTTGGTTTAAACATTAAGTTATAACCTCTATTAAAATAAGACATTGTTATTATAATAATTAAATAAGTTATAAAAAGACACCTTAACTAAATCCTTCTTTTTATCTTAATTTCACATATGAAATTTAAAATGATTTTTTACTCATGGTAACATTGATATTATACATATGTTAACGTTGATTCTAAAAATTCAATATGTTAATATTTGTTAATATCTCCCCATAAAAAGATACATATAATATCTCACAATAATTGTTCAAATTCTTTATCTATTATAATCTGTATTAAAATAGTACCTAATTAAGATATTTAAGTAATTTATGAGCTAAAAGCGAACAGAAAAATTATAAATGATGATTGTTAATGGTTGAACTATTAGAACGTCCTCTTTCATCTTATTCGTATTAAATTTGTCACCATCAATGAGAATTCATAGGTTGCTGAAACAGTTAAAATTTTACAACCTAAATGTTGAGATTATTCTAGTTACAACACTTCAAATGGAAAATATATTGGAATTGTAACAGACAGTGATATTTTAGAGAAGGTTGTTATGAAAGTACTGATTCTGATTTAGTATTTTCTCAAATCAATCATGAGCTCACCAATAATAATAATACCAAGTTCATCTACAATAAGAAAAGCTATTCAATTAATACGTGTTCACAAAATAAAAGCATCTAGTTGTTATTGATAGTACAAATAATGATGAAGGGAAATAATTTATTGGTACAGTATTACAGCAATACCTTGCAGAAATTTGTATAGCAGTTATTGAGAAAATCTTTAGAGGTTCTAGAAAACTATAAGAGAGCATTACAAACCTATTTTCTAAATGTAGGTATTATATTGCTATTTACAGGATTACTTATGTTTGTACCTGCATTATTAGACACCATTTGAGTGGATTGGCAATCTTCAATTGAGATTTAATTGGCATTTGTGGTAATGTCTTCAACAGGCTATATTATGAATAAATTAGGGGAAAAAGATCCGCTTAATTTAAAACAATCATCCATTGTTGTATTAAGCTTTGTATTGTTAAGTCTATTCGGAAATTGCCATATGTATATCAATCCATTTTGAGAGGGAATTGATTCATTTTCTCTCTTTACAAGTTCTTTCTTGGAAAGCACATAGAGTTTTCCGACTACAGAGATTTCAAGACCAGAAAATTTACCTGATAGTAATGGGGCGATTTGAAATAATAGATTTACTCTATATATTTATCTCAAAGTTACGAAAATAGATATTGTTAATACAATATGAAAGTCGGAGTCTTTTAAAACCTTAAATTAGAAATTAATTATGAATATTTTTTGTAGAATGTAATTTAGAATAAATTAGGAAGAATTAGAGTAATGTTATGTTTCAGTAAATGGACAACCAAATATTACTCCTAATTTAAGTTCATGGAAATAAATATTTTTTGTTTGTACCATATAATGAATATTTTTTACTACGAATTAACATATCAAAATTTTCTTAATGTCAATCTAGAATATAGTTTATTTTTTTAAAAATATCAATCCACATGGACCATGTTAATTTTCCTGTATTCGTATTTTGTCTACTAGGATGATATGAAGAGATTAATATTTTATTACTATTATTGATATGATAAATCAATCCATGCTTAAATTTGAGCCTTTTTATTTTATAAATTTTACAAAATTCATCAAAAGCTAATTTTCCTAATGTTAAAAATATTTTAGTAGTTTTACTTAATAGTTTTAATTCGCTGGTTAAATATTCATTACAATTACTAATTTCTACTAATAATGGTTTATTTTTTGGTGGAGCACATTTTACCGCAGAGGTTATATAAACATTATTTAATACTAATCCATCATTTGTATCTTTACTAAAAGGTTTATTACAGAAATTATATTCATGTAATGCCTTCATAAGCCAATCTCCAGAACTATCTCCAGTAAACATTCTTCCTGTTCTATTTCCTCCATGTGCAGCGGGAGCTAGACCGATTATGACTAGATCAGCATTTATATCTCCAAAACCACATACAGGTTTAGACCAATAACTTGCATTTTCGAATCTTCTAACTTTTTTAGCTCCCACAGTTTTGATGTATTCTACTAATCTTACACATTTACTACATTTTATAATACTCTGATTTAGAAGATTTAAATTTAAGGTAGAATCCTGACACAATAGAAATACAACATCTTTATAAAAATAATGTTATCTTATGATAGACATCACTACTGTTCTTCTTTTGGCAAATTATATATGGACAGAAATTTTTAACTCTAAGTGGATCACTCAAAATCAAAAAAAAGGAATTAGTAAATAAACGAAAGATTAAATTTTTGAAAAAGATAACTAGGACAGATAATAATAAACTGGCAGCTTGAAAGCATATATGAGAATTTTCCTTTACCATATTAATTTACAATCTCTTTAACCCTTCCTACTATCCCACTCTCTAAAATAACCTTAATTCCATATGGATGGGTAGCTGACGATGTTAAGATTTTCTTTACTATTCCATCGGTCAATTTGCCAGTTCTTTGATTTTCTTTTTCTATTATTTTAACAATCGAACCTAGTTTTATATCCTTCCTCTTTATATTATTCAAAATCTTTTTTATAATCGTCATGAGAAATATTATTTTATAAACTTTTGCAAATTCATTTTTGAATTAATTGAATATTTTCAATAGTATATCATAAAAATAATGACATTCAATTTAGTTTTGATTTCTATAACATAAATAACTATTCATTTATTTTACTTTTTATGAAGTATTTGTTAAATGGATCATATATTGTTAAAGTTCGTAATATATATAATTAATATTAATTAAAGGCTGATTGACTTATAATAAGTCTTATAAGATATATTACATTCTTTAACTATTTTCCATTGTTTGCATTCATTGTTTTTTTCTTCTAATCATCTACTATTTACTTAATCATATCTTCGTCGTCCTCGAGATCTGTAATTTCATATCCAATGATCTCATCAATATCAATTAATATACCAGCTTTAAACATATTTTGAGCAATAGATATAATCCGCAGATTCGTATAATTTGCGAGATTATTAATTCAATTTCTGGGGATAATATTAATTAAATTTGTTGAAGTATATATAATATGAAAATTTTTGCTAATAGATCAGGTAGAGAAAATTTTATCTTTCTTATTGGTTTGATAATAATTATTATTGGCATATTAGCTTTGCGACTTGCTTATGTTTTCTTTCCCATCCGATCTTCTGACATAAATATAGAACATACATAAGTTCCCGAAATTCTGCTATTGGAAATCTATCCAATCATACATTAATTCAATCAAAATTATCAATTCTAAAAATTTGACAAAATTATACTTCTTAACGGATAACTCCACCATAACTTAAAGTCAAATATCATTTATTTTGTAATACTGAAAACATCACATAGTAAAGTATTATAGTTATAAAGATAAAGAAATAATATCAAACAAAAAAAGAAAAAAACCAATCCTGTAAATAAAGTAAGTGAAGAAGATATAGATTTCTTTCTTGATGTTTTAGAAAAATCTAATGATTATATTAAAATTAGAAATTTACAAAAAATTATGGGAGGAAAATTTAGCCCCACTCAAATTAACACTATTTTCAAATATTTAGAGAGATCAAAATTGATTGAAACCGACCTTGACGGAAATATAATCTGGATTAAGAAGAAAAAAATAGATGAGCATCAGACTCTTGGTGATATAATTAACCTTAATGAGCAAGTTAAAAATCTTCTCAAAGATAACACAGACATTTCAAAGAAATAATTGATAAAAATACATCTGATAAGTTTTTTGATTTACACAAATATTCAATTATTATCAGTATTAATAATAATTTGGAAAAAATATTAAATAATCTATTTTACTTTCTGTATTAATGTCTATAAATTAAAATCATTAACATATAGTTTCGATGAGAGTATTTGATCTTTGAACATCAAATCTCCACAAAAAGATTTGTGTTATGGTTAGAATCTTTTAATTTGTCAACCCAATTCTCTGCTACTTTAAGATTTTCACCATACTATCATTAAACTCAAGTTGGAAATAATTATTTGTTACTTTACTATAATTGTACATAGAGACAAAGAATTGTATCCAATTATGGACATGTATTAAGTTTATTCATTTTCTTGTTTTTGAATACATTTAGACATCAAAAATTTCCTGTCCTTGAAATATTGGTGGAAGGGAGGTGAACTCTCCACCAAAACATTTCTTAAATGATGAATGTATATAGTATTTTAATCCTAATACATTACATGCTATAGATACCATATTCATCTTCTGTATACACTAAACGTTTTCAATATTTTGCAAAAAGAGACTAATATCTGTTAAACAACAAGCATTTTTATTCTCATCTGAAATGTAAATTAAGCACCGAACTGTAAACTGGTTTTATACAAAATCATAACCATAGATTATGACTGCCAACCCGATGAAGTTGCATCTTTGTGACCTCAGCTATTTTTTTCTTCTTTTGTAGATTTGACGAGTAACTGAATCTCAATATTCAATTCCAAAAAATAACATAAGTCTCTTCTATTCTCATCTTTAAATCTCAATAAAGCTACTGGAGTATCAGGTAAAATGAGATCAAGAAAATTAAGAAAAAGAGATTTCATTTCAATAAAAATATATCTTCTATTTCTTTCAAATCTAATTTTCATATCATAATCTAATATAAGAGACAGTCCAAGAATCTCTGTTATGAGAGCAGCAAGAATTACTCAGGTAAAACAGCCTCTTGAAGTACAAGAATTACCTACACCTAAACCAACAGGATCTCAGGTGCTTGTGAGAGTACAATCGTGCGGTGTTTGTCATAGTGATATTCACTTATGGGAAGGGGGATATGACGGACCGTCAGGAACGTTTTTAAAAACCACAGACAGGGGCGTAAAATATCCGTTAACTCCAGGACATGAAATTGCAGGTATAATTGAAAGTATGGGTGAGCAGACAGAAGGTTTTAGCAAGAATGAAAAAGTGCTTGTCTTCCCTTGGATTGGAGAGGGACTTTGTCCTGCATGCAGAACAGGAGAAGAGAATCTATGTGATAAACCAAGATCCTTAGGGGTTTACCGCGATGGAGGGTATGCTGAATATGTATTGGTGCCAAGTTACAAACATTTAGTCAAAATAGGTGAAGAGTTGGACACCGATATTAGTGCTTCTTTATCTTGCTCTGCGCTTACAGCTTTTGGTGCAGTGAAAAATGGTAACCTGACACCTAACGATAATGTTGTTATTGTAGGAGCAGGAGGACTTGGATTGATGGGTATACAACTAGCAAAAGCAATTAAGGGTTCAAGAATAATTGCAATGGATATAGATGATGAAAAATTAAAAGCAGCAAAAGAAAATGGAGCTGATAATATTATAAATTCAAAAAAAGAAGATCCTATCAAAGCGGTTAAGGAGCTAACAGGCAACTTGGGAGCAGATGCTGTAATCGATTTTGTCAATGCATCTAAAACAGTAGAAACGGATATGCAATTGCTTAGAAGGAGAGCTAGGTTAGTGTTAGTAGGACTCTTTGGTGGTGAACTAAAAGTAAATCTAGTGTCAATACCAACTGGTGCATATAAAATAATTGGATCATATACAGGTAGTATAAATGATCTTATAGAACTTGTCTCACTAGCAAAAAGAGGAATAATTAAACCAATTATTTCAAACAGATTCAAACTTGACCAAGCCACTGAAGCATTAACGATGTTAAAAAATGGTAAAATATTGGGAAGAGGTATAATAAATCCGTAATGAAGACAAATTGACAACTATAAATCCCGCATCAGAAAAGATCCTCAATCATATAATGTAATAAAAGAATCATTTCCTGTATTATTTATTTCCAGTTATAATCTTCATCTCTTTTGACAAAGACCAACTAAGTACTATCATTATCTCTACTATCAAAGCAAGTACTAAAAGTTCCGGTACTGTTGGAGTCAATATGGTTTTAATAATATCACTGCCTACTTCTAAGTCGAGGGCAAGAATTAATCAAATTCCTATTTAATGCTTAATGCCTTACTCTTTTTTTGCCGTATTGCGGATTTGTGTAATATTTTAAAAAACATGATGAATATATGAATGATTGACATTGCAAATACTATTCCTTTCGTTACATCAATTGCTATTGTAAGATATTCTAAAAAAGATCGAATCAATTCGTCGTGATTGAAGGGAGAATTATGCATCTTATCTAATCTTAAGTATTAAAATAATATCATATTAAAGCTGTAGATAGTTTTTAGTTATGCACAATAATATACAATATATATTCTCTTTTTTGGTATCTTTTAAAATAATGAGTTTAACATATTTCTCATTATCTTTAGTCATTATGTGACAACATTAGAACCTATAAAATAATTGTAAACTTCTCTAGAAAAATTTTTATACTTGCGGTATGAGATGATAAAACACTTTACAAATTCGAATAAAAAACTCGATAATATAGTATTACTGGCTCTCCAGAGGTAATATTGCTATTGAAGTAGTAGTGTATATAATTTTATCAATATGTGAAACCAGAGATCGCTAATGATGATTCACTTGACAATACTCCCAGAAACGAATTAAGCTCTCCGAGAATTTAATGAGAAATTTGTATAAAATATATATTTAAGTTACTCCAAAAGTAGGTATCGCAGCACCTGTTATAGTCATTGATTCCTCTGAGCTCAGAAATAGTATTACATTTGCCAAATCGTCTGGCTTTACCAATTTGTTAAAATCCGCATTTTGCATCGCTTTTCGGTTTGCTTGAGTATCTATTGTACTTAGCATTATACAATTTACATTAATATTTGACTCCTTCGTTTCCATAGATAGTGACTCTACAAGCCGTAGTAGTCCAGATTTGGATACTGAATAAGCAGAGTCATAGCCTTCCGATTCTAATCCATTTTTAGAAGATACATGGATTATTTTTCCATATTTTGATGAGATCATTTGTCTAGTAACATGCTTACTTAACAATAATGTCGATTTTAGATTTGATGTCTTCATCAAGTTCCATTCTTTTTCCTCAAGATCAACTAATGTCTTTCCTCCATAATAAGCTCCATTCACATTAATCAATATGTCTATAAGCAAATATTTGTATAATATTTCGGAAACTAATTTTTTAGTTCTGTTTCATTTGTTAGATTTGCTTTGACAAGGTGTACTCTCATTTTACTACCTGTTTGTGTCTGACCATCTTCATGTCATTCACATAAGAAGATAGTACAGTAGCGTTAGACTCAAGAAAAGCCTTTGTTATAGCACTTCCCAACGCTCCTGTACCACTTGTGACTACTACTATTTTATTAGAAAGTCATGTTTGTTGTTATTTTGATTTGCCATAAGAATCTAATAATTATTCAACTGTGTTTAAAAGATTTTTTGATAGTTATAATAAACTCCTAAAAATAGAAGTTAATAAACAGTGTTATTGTATTTTTTGTTATTTTGATGTTATCAATTGGTTTTCACTGTTAGCATATATTTTGAATTAGTCATAGACAAAATGCTAAACTTGAAACTGATTATCACATAAAAGGTTATGTACATAATTTAATAAGATTTGTTATTGAGAAAACATGGTCTTAAAGTTATTGTAGATATAATATACTAATCACGATACTTCTTTCTCAATCTATTGTATTTGCAGAGAATGGAGTCATCCAAATACAAATACGTGCAGCAGGCTTAGGCGATAATTTGAAAAATATCGGATTATACTGATCGAGATTTTTGGAAGTGGAGAGATTCTTTCTTTCACTACAGGTAGCAACTTAGCTAAACAAGTGAATAAAGGTTCACTTAAGACATTATTAATGTATGCATAATAAATTTTAAAGATGTAAGAGAAGATTGAGATTCTGATACTTTTAACAACAACGGAAAGGTAGAAAAAAGTAAATTTTTGATAGTTAGTTAATAACTATCTAAAGATTATTTTATTTACTACGACATTAGACTCTTATTTTTGCACCGATATCGGTACTACTCACGATGTGTCCTTACTTTCCTCGGATTCGCCAATTAATCTAGTAACCAGTTAATCAAGTCTTTGAAGAATATGGTAATTCAAAAGTGGATATAGAAATTCTGATAGAATAAAGTAAAAATAAAATTTGATGAAATTAGTTTATTTTGAGCTGATTTGTTAAAGCTTAAACCCTCCAACCTCAGAGCATTCAAAGCTGTTAAGATTGTCTCCGAAGGTGCATTTTATAACATGGGTCTCAGGTCCAATAGTAAAAGTGAGACCAGAGGTGGAAAATATACCATCTATAGCACTGTCAAGAACTGTTTTTATCTTTTCGTTAATTTGTTCCTTGTTTGCAAAGGGATTTGCAAGTCCAGTTGCATTTGAATCGGGAGAACTATTTTCTTTCACCTTCACATAACCACTTGTAGATGAGTTAGTAAAATCATCGATAATAGATGATAATACTAAATCTCTTCCTTTATCATAATCAAATTTGGTTCCTTTAATAGTATAAGTAGTATCAAAACCATTAACATAACTTGCACCATCTGTAACGATTAAGCCACTAGTTGCATCCCTTGAGATAGCTATAGAATATTCAGAATTTTGGGTGGTTTCTGTTTGAGCATTCACGTTTACTATTGAAAGGCTAATCATTGAAGTCGATACTGCTAATACAATAGCAATAAAAATTGATATTTTTGGTGTCATAAATCATTTCTCTGTTAGAAAACACTATGATAAGAAGATTACTATATTTCTACTTTGTAATAATATCTTAAACAATATAATTATTACCAATATTTGTCCAAATTTTTATAATGTTATCTATGAAGATGCAGTAGTAGGAAGAATGGAAGGAGTGGCATCAATGTTTTGGTAATACATGCGACTAAGATTCAAAATCATAATTTGAGTGACTAATAGTGGATTCCAATTTTCTTCTCTAATAATAACATCGATACAAAAAGCTGCAAATCAGATTACCAACAATAAAACTAATAAACTTGTAAAATTGCATCATCTATATTAGCAATTAAATATCATTTTGAGTATATCCTAAATCAAGCGAAAGAGCTAATGTCATAATTGCATTATTTCTTGTTCTTAAAAATGGTAGTATAGTTATTAATATAATTTTAACTTTTGATTGAAATTAATATGCTATTCTAGTAATACTTAAATCTAACTGAAATTGAGTTGTTATGTGACTCAACATCAACATCGTCCAACTGGAATTACTGTAATCTCAATTCTTATGATAATTGGAGGATTAATTCTCTTATTTACAGGAATCTCGCCTTTAGTTATAGGTCCTTTGATTAGTATAGATTCTGATTATTCAACTAGTTCATTAGGATTTCTTATTACAATAGGCGGTTTTGTACTAGTTACACTAGGAATAGCAAGTTTAATTGTCTCATGGGGTCTTTTAAAGGGAAAAAGATGGGCAAGAACAATTACACTCATAATTAGCTTTATTGCAATAATATTTGCAATTATTTCTCTTGTTAGTAGTGGCGAATTAACACATATTATTTCAATAATAATTTATGGTATAATAATTTACTATATGTTTACAGACAAAGTAAAATTATTTTTTGGCAAGGTGAAGAAACCAACTACCTAATTTCTTTTCTATAATATCAAGTAATTAATTTCAAGTTTACTCTTGATAATATTGCTATCCAAATTATTAATGAAAAGAAACTACTTTCTATTTAGTTATCAAACCAATCAATGATAAACATGTCTGTCAACATTTTTCCGAGATTTTATTTTGCTCATCACTGAGGAATATCAGAGATGCCTTCTTTTCTGCACCACACAATCCAACAACAAGTACCTGTTAACCTTTTCTGGATGTATAATGGTAAACACCTGAGCTACAAGTCTATTAATAACAGATGTTTTGAATCATTAGAATAAATGGACG
Organism: Nitrososphaeraceae archaeon; assembly: GCA_035630235.1. Lineage (GTDB taxonomy): Archaea > Thermoproteota > Nitrososphaeria > Nitrososphaerales > Nitrososphaeraceae > TH1177. The sequence goes on from DASQLB010000104.1 coordinate 10,550, forward strand.
AGTATTACACCAATTTTTTGCATCTTAATTTTCAACTTAAAGTTTATAGCATTTAATTGTCCTGATCAGTGGATAGCACAGATTATTGTAGTTTATGAATCAAATTATAAGACATATTAAAGTTTTAAAAATACTTAAATTTGTGTTGATTATTATTCATAGTAATAATATAAGATGATAACAAAAACATCTAAACAAACTAGTAAAGAAAAAAAAAGTAAAAATGATACTAAAAATAAAAAGAAACAGATATTAAAAAAATCTAAATCTTCTAACCTGAATTCTAAAAATATTTCGAATAAACCTAAACAAACCAATAAAATGAATTCAAAAAGTAAAAAAGAGATTGTTTTAAAAAGATCAAGTGGAAGAGAAGAGAATTTTGATACAGATAAGCTTACTCAAAACGTAAGTAGGTCAGGTGTTTCCTTTCCAGTAGCAAGAGATGTAGCAAAATCAATAACAAAGAAAATAAAAAAATCAGTTCAAACTAAATCAACTGGAACAACAAAGAAAAAACAAAAACGATCTTCAACAATACCTACAAAACAACAAAAATTAAAAATTAATCCAAAAAAAGACTCAGAAAAAGTTATTGTTACTGCAAGTCAAATCAAAAGTTTGGTAGATGATGAATTAAAGGATAGAAATCAACAAGATCATAGCCCATCATTTTCCGGCAATACTACTACTGCTAATATAGCTGAAGAACCATCTATAAAATTAACCCTCAATGATAGAGAACCAGTAATGGATAAGGTTGCAGCAAATAAGAATAAAGTTCTCTATGATCCTAGTAAACAAAAAGGAAGTTCTTAAAGAACCTCTTGGATCTCAATATCTTTGCTTAATCTTTAGATTTCAAAATTCATTTCTTTTTTTATTTTTATACATAATAAGTTAAACATTAAGGATACCATACAGCAATAAAATATTTTCCCAATATTATTCACGTTATTCCAGATATTTGAAAGTCCACAATGATCTTAAAATATAGAAAATTTAAATCATTCTCTTTGAATTAGATTAGAGATATAATATTTTTAGTATTGAATATTATATTTGAATTGGTAATGAAAATTGTAAATTTTTTCTTTATTTGTAAATTGTTTATGGAATGTTTGTACTATAATTTTCTTACCTTTTCATGTGATATTAAATTAAAATAAGTAAATCACTTATATAATAAATATGAAATATAGAAATAGGACAGAAATAGTGGGTAATATACTGGATGCTGCAAATGGAGGAGCAACTAAGACAAAAATTATGTACAAAGCTTTTCTAAGTTATAACCAATTAAAGGAATATTTTTCTATTTTGATAGAAAACAATCTAATAGAATATCTTGATGGAGCTCACAAATTCAAGACTACAGAAAAAGGATTAAACTTTCTTAAAATGCATAATGAAATTGGAGAATTATTACAAACTACAATCACAAATAATTAATTAATTTTTTGAGGAGAATAGGTATAATTATTGATGTACTTTAGCGAACTTCTCTGCTACGACTAAATATATTTCTTTGAATTTACAGGTCCAACTTTTGTATTTTTGTAAATAATAAATGAGATTTCCAAGTATGTTATTATCGTTTTTTCTCCTTCTTTTCGTAACTCATCTTTATATATTAATCTGGTATTCTTCTTCAACCGTTGCTACTCCTATACATATCTTTACATTTTTGCAATTAGAGATAGGAACATTTATCATTAGTTTCATTTATTTAGGGTTTTCTTTATTTACAAAAATATTATTGGTTTATAGTACGTAAGTTTAGTTATATTTATTGAGTAGAAGGTTTATACATTTTAAATTTAAAATAAATGTAATCATCTAAATGAAGATCAACTCATACGATTTATAAATAGTGTAGAGTATCATGTTTAAATATTTGAGTATATAAAAGTAAGAAAATTCCTTTGAATTTTATAACAAAACAAGAAATTACCACGTTCCTGAAAGATTAATCTTTATTCAATATTGTTAATATATATAGAGTATCTTTGACTAGTTAGCAGGTATTATTTATCATGAATTTGAATGGAAATGATTTGCCAAAAAACTCAGGAATAGAATGGATAAATAATGATAAATTAACTTGGATCAATATAGAAAAACCTACTCGTGAAAAAATGAAGATGCTCGAAATCCATTACCCTTTTCATGAACTTAATATCGAAGATTGTCTGTCGAAAATTCAAATTCCTAAAGTAGATCGTTACGGAGATCACGTATTTGTTATACTCCACTTTCCCACAATGGAAAATAAGGAAAGTTTCCCACGTTCGTCTCAACTTGCAATATTTGTAGGTTATGATTATTTAATTACAATTCATCAAGGAAATCTAAGAGCATTAACAGAGATATTTCAAATCTGTAAAATCAACCAAAATCAACGTAATTCATTTATGGGAAATTCTTCGGGATACCTATTTCACAGCATTATAGATCTATTAGTAGATGATTTGCTTCATATTTTAATTAAAGTAGAAGGTAATTTAGATGATATAGAAGATTTAGTGTTCAATGAGAGGATTGCTATTGCAAAAGAGATTTCTCGTCTAAGAAGAGAAATAACTACTCTAAAGAGATTAGTATATCCTCTAAAACGTACAATATTGACTATTAGTAGAGAAATCCAAAAGTTCTCTGAAGAAGATCTCACTCTTTATTTTGATGATGTAAAAGATCATATTGATAAGGTGATTGAAGTCCTTGACGAATCAAAAGAAACAATAGAAATATTCAAAGATACAGACTTCATGCTTAGCGCTGAAAAGACTAACAAAATCTTGGCGATTCTAACAATACTTTTCACATTATCAATTCCTGCAACAATAGCGGCAACATATTACGGAATGAATGTAAATTTACCTGGAGGAATTGAAACAGGTCCAACAACAATTCTAGGACCTTACACAACTTTTATAATAATAATTCTTATATCGATAATACCTGCAGGAGCTATGATATATGGGTTTAAAAGAAAAGGTTGGCTTGAGTTTTAATACAACCTGTATAAAACTATGGTAAAATTGAAGATAATGAAATTGATGAAATTATTCTCACAAGTAATATATTGTATAGTTATACATTTGTAACTCTGCTAAGGAGAGCATATAAACAAAAATAAGAAAATATAATGAATTGGACACATGACATAATATATAGAATGCACCTCTACTACATCCCAAATGTAAGAGTCTGCATTATGGATTTTTAAATTAAAAACATTTTAATCCTTGTTTTAGACTCTGTAAATTCATTTTCATCTTGTCAATATAACCTATATCTTTCTTTTGCTCTTCTTGATTCAGTACTTCGATTGGAGATAATAATAAAACTTTTCCATTTGGAATTTCTGCTGCAAGTGTTTGAGATAATCTAGGGTCCTTTAGTTCTTCAGAGTAAATTGTATCTATACCAAGATCTTTGGCTATTGAAATAATTTGTATGATCTGTTGTGGAAGAATTTCTCCTTCTGGAGAATTTCCGTGAACGGCATGTTGATTCAAACCATATCTACTTGCAAAATATTGAAATGCTTCATGAAAAGTAATAAAATCCTTCAATTTACAATTATTCAGTGATGTCTTTATTAAAGAGTCCAAGCCATCAAGTCGTTGAATAAAATTTTTAGTGTTCTGTTCATATGCTTTTGTATTATTGGGATCTAACTTAATAAGAGCACTACTAATGGTGTTAGAAATATTTTTGACAAAAATAGGATCTAACCAAACATGAGGATCGTATCTCGATGTATGATCATCGTATTGGCGACCTTGTCCTGGATTTTCTAATTCTTGTTCGCCTATTTTTATAGGTTGTAAATCTTTGCTAATATCAACAAGAAATGAATTACGAAACTGTTCCTTCTTACCAAGCCATGAATCAAAACCTATTCCATTGTATATGATTACATCAGCTTCCATAATATTTGAGATCCGTTGTGGAGTTATTTCCCAATCATGTGGTTCAACTCCAATGGGTATGACAGATGTTACTATAGTATTATTTCCACCTATTTCTTTAGCAATTTCATAAAAAGGATAAAAAGAAGTAACTACTTTAATTTTTTCTGTATCGTGTTTTGTATCACGATTTTCATTTTGTTGAGCATATCCATTTGAAATACTTAATAATATGAGGATAGACAATAGTATAAAAACTAAAGATTTCATAGTATTACCCAAAAGTTATTATCTATTTAAAACTTTCTTAATAAGATTTATAAATAATTAACTTAAAATTATTAATTTAAAATATTAACAAATTTGAATGAGATAATAAATTAAAAAGTTTTGAAATTTCTTGTATCATTTAAATCCCTGTTATATTAACATCTTAAAATGTCTTAATATTTGTCTTTGCTTGATATGAATAACCAATTTAAAAATGTTATTAGAATTCTCATTAACATTTGTTTTAACAGACTGTATTGATAATTATAAAGTCTTACCAAATAACATTTTTTCCTTGTCATTTAAACTATCTTCAAGGATTTGTTGATCCGACATATCGCTAAATGTTTCTTTTTTTATTATAATTATTTTTATCATCTTTGTATTTTGATATTCTTTATATTATTGAATGATTAAGATTCTGCTACTGTCATAATTATGTTGGTTGCATCTTAATTTTCAAATTATATACTTTTTGCATAGTAGGTTGTATGTCTATATGGACCTTTTTCATTATTTCAGCAGGAGATGAATTCTTGTCTATCATAGCATAAAGTTTATAGAAATCATCCTCTAATTTTGATACATCGTTCAATTTAGTCTTATCCATTCCAATAAATGACTTCAAATACAGCTGAAATAGAGTATTAATTTTCATCGCAATGGTTTTCGCAGTTTCATGTTTGGCATAATTTATGATGGTATGATTTGATACGAAGAGTGGATTTTTACCATCGTTACTATTTACATTAGAGTTTTCGATATTGTTAAGAGCATCAACAAAATATGAACTTTCTAACTTGTCAATGGATTCGTTATTAGTAATATTATTAGTGGACTTTGTTGGTATTATGTATAATAGATTAGACATATTTGTAAGATCAAAGTTTAGATCTATAGAGTCAACATAGTTTCTTAAAACTTCATCTACAAGAGTAACAACTACTAAAGCATTAGAAGTAATATTTGCTTTTGATAGTTCCTGATTATATCTTTTAGTAAACTCTCCATCATTAGCAACATCCTCATCTGCATAAAATGTTTCATAAACCAGTCTAGCAGCATCATCAGAATGGTCCATTGATAAAGTAACATTGGAAGGATAATTTTTTTTTGCTAATTCTAATTCTGTTTGTGTTTTCTCTATTAAAGTTAAAAGATATACAGAGTCGTCTGATTCAAAGCTATGTCCAAAAGCACTAAAGTGTTGAGAACTTAAAATAAAAAATATGGAAATTATAAATAAATATGGTTTAATCAAATTATATCACCTAATTTTGATAACAGTCAAATAAATTTGTATAAAATGGTTTGTGTAAAAGATTTTTAATTATTTAATAAGTTAATCTAATACGTGAAATAATTGATAATAACTTGCTTTTAATCCTGAACAAGGAGGATTTTTTTATTCTTCTTTTCATTGATATCTAAATATCTCTTTAAATAACAGCACAGAGTCAAAAATTTAGTTTTGGACGTTTAAGCTTTAAAATTTTTTATTTATAATTAATTTTAGTTTATTCTTATAAATGAAAATTATGCTTATTATTATCGGGAATGTTATCATATTAAAAATAATAATCGAATTTACATTACTAATTTTATTAACAATACTTTCGGTATCCAACTCAAAGAGACAATAAGGGGATTATTTTCGTATTTTTCGTCTCCAGAGATTTTTGTTAGTAGTGACAAAGAATATTTTCCTTCATGTTGAAAAACATACGGAGAACTAATATCAGCAAATAAATAAAATTTGTATGGAAATTGATGAACTATCTTATTAGTATTCATATCCATTATTATTAATGATACAAAGGCATTGCCTACATCACTTCCATTTTTTTTGAACATTCAAATTCAAAAGTGTATCATCATCATTTATTTTTGGAATTTTTAGGATAGGGAAGAAATCCTATTTGATAACCATCATTCTCTATGAAAACTGCATTAGGAGTTCCAGGAAAAATATGAGCGTAAGCCAAATTAAGAATTTCATCGCGATAAGGATATGTATAACTGAATATTGTAAAGGAAATAATTAATACCAATAACAAGATAAAATGTGTTTTGATCATATTATTTTTTTAAAAATATGATATTAAATACAATTCAATATAATTTTAAACTTTTACTTAATTCCTATTAACATTTTATATAACTCCATAAAGATAATTTTGATTTTTCTATGCCAATTTACCCTTTCAAATTTATTAAAGTGAAATATAATGTAATTAACAATTACGTCTCACGACAAATAAATTGATACCCGTTTTTAGTTTTTCCCTTTGGTATTTTTTCTTCTATTTAAAATTACTAGTATATTTTCTTATCAAAATAATGTTAATTCCATCCTGATGTTATAGATTCTGATCTCAAATAGTTTCAATTCCATTTTTCCATACTCAAAATAAGATTGCAAAATCATCGTTTGATGTCACATACTAGTTTTCATGTTATAATACAAAATATTAAATAACTAGCTTTCATTGAGTACAATATTCTTATATAAATTATTATAAGAATATCAAGATATTTTATCAGTGTAGAAACTAAATAAAGTTTTTTAACTACCTTCTAAGAAATAACAAAATGCCTTTAGAAATTAAATGGAAAGAGTTTTTTAAATTTTCCTTTATTTTTAGTATCTTGTTATTTCTTCTTTGTGTACAAACTTTAACTTTTCAAGATGTTTTCTCTACAACTAATAAATCCCTCAAATCTACAAATGAAAGCAGCCTTACTAATAGTATAAAGAAAGATTTTACTAATATTAATAATACTAATACCGATAATAGTAATTCTATTAAACAAAATCAAACTATAAATGAACAAAAAATAAAAATTGTTGCTGCCGGTGATTTTGGTTGTCGACCTGTAGCACAAAATAACATTAAACAAATTGAATTGCAAAAACCAGATATTTTCTTAGCATTAGGAGATTTAACATATGAACCAACTGCTGATTGCTGGTATGCTATGACTAATGCTTTAGATTCAAAAACTAAAATTGCTATTGGTAATCATGAGGATGAAGAAGAAAAAGAAAAAGGGGGTTCTAAAGAATTAAAAGATTCATTGCTAGAACATTATGATTTACAAAATTCATATTATTCATTTGATTATGGAAATGTACACTTTTTAGTATTAGATACACAATTAGAATTTTCACTTAATGTTTTTCAAGCATTCCAGGAGGAAGAAAAAGAGAATGATAACAATAATAAAGATGATGAAAGTGATAAACTAGATTCAAAATATTCTACTACTACACTTAAAGATCTATTAGCCAAATATAATATAACCGGTGGCGAAATACCTCCACGCTATTTATTAAATGATGAAGTGATTGTTGAGGATATTCCACTAGATACTGAACAATATAAATTTGTTGTAAATGATCTAGAGAAAGCTAATAACTCCTCCTCTATTGATTGGATTATTGTGATGTTTCATAAACCATTTTATTCTTCACTTACAAGTCATATCCAAGAATATATTATGAGAGAAAAGTATCAACCTGTATTTGATAAATATGGAGTTGATATAGTATTACAAGGTCATAATCACCTATATGATAGAACTTTACCTCTTCAATTTAATCCTCATAATATTAGCAAACCAATTGTAGATGAATCAATTAATACAACAGACAAGTTTTTTAATCCAGAAGGATCAATTTTTTCGGTTGTAGGTCTAGGAGGCAGAAGCAGTCATATATTTTTAAATCAACCTGATTATGTAGTAAAACAGTCTAATGAATTTGGATTCCTTACTATTGAGATTAATGGAAAAGAGTTAGATGCAAAATATTATGATATAGGATACAAATGTAAAGAAGAAATATTAAAAGAAAGTGATTTAGAAGAAGAAAATTTTAATATATTTGATATGTCATCGTGTAAGAATGATGAAAGTAAAAGCAAAGACTCTTTAGAAATAATTGACCATTATACCATATCTAAAATAAGTTAATTTTACCAAAAAAATATATTATTATATTATTTTTTATTAGTTATATAAAAAATTTTGAAGATTATAGAAACATAATATTTGAGGAAATTGTATTTGCGCTAAAAATTATTTCAAATCACGATACTTTTACGCCTTTCTTAATATAACAAAATTTAATCTATATAACTAGACTATATGTTTTTATACAAAAGTTAATATTAATCCGGTTAATTTGTCGACATAAAGACAACTAATAAAATTACCTCCATGTATGAAGATGGTGCAGTAATAGTCTCTTGATTGGATGAACCTAAGTTCAATACTACAGATGGTATTCTACATTTTTTACACTAATCTGGCATTTTATTTATGTAGATAAGATATCGCTTTGAAAATTCACATAATAATCATTACTTTTTTTATAATTTAAAAATAATAATAGACACTTATTGTGATTACAAAAAATTATATTAATTTCAAAACATAGAATGAGAATTTCAAGAATTGATAAATATAATTGGTACTGAATGAAATATAATCCAAATTCGAAATCATTTGGCATAGCATTAAGTCATGATATGTCATAGTCTGAATCTCCTGGGGATCTTCTTCTTCTGCCACTTCAGGCTATGACAATTCAACTTACATAATTGAGCGTTAACCTCGTTTAGTAATTTTTAAATATTTTAAACCCTGCACGAGACCCTACGGAAACAAACGAGATAGGTGTATTCTATCACAGGTGCCATATCCTTCTATTATTGCTTGCATCGTAAGAATAGTGAGTTATGACTTTAAATAAATTGAAATCTATAATATTTATAGTATTTTACGCAAACCTAATCTAGATATTGTGTGAACTATTTACCAAAAAAATTCAAACGTATTACAAAGTGAGAAAGAGTAATCTTTTTAATGCTTTAAATACGTCTTGTTTAACTTTAATTTTTGTGGGTAAAGTACAGCATTATCGAGGTCTTAATACCAACCTTGACACACTCTACAATAATATAAAACAAGAACTACAAGATCAAAAAGACATCGAGATCGTTTCAGAATACAAAGGTACGCTTAATTCTGTTCCTTTACGCAGTATTGTAGCCGTAAATAAATCTCCGAAGGTATGGGCAGGATCTTTACGTGAGATTCATGTATCCCTGACAGGTAACCCAAATGATTATGCCGTAGAGGTGGCATCCGGTGCATGGTTTGGAAGTCTTGTGTGGACAGGTGCTGTTGGATTAATAGTCGGTGGACCTATCGGTCTTGCTGCTGGAGCTACAGTTGGAGGGATAATGGCATATGAATTTGAAAAGCATATGTGGAATAAGATTCTAGAAGTAGTTAAAAAAGAAAGTGAGATACAACCTACAGTCGATTCTATAGATCACTATTAATCGCTATTCTCGTAACGGTCGACATCATCATTTCATAATCTGATAGTATTAACAATAATTTATACAATCCATTGGAGCCTAATGTTAGCAGGCAGTAACTACTACATATATCAATAGTTATATTGGGTCTGATTTTAGCTGATTATTCTGTTCTCTTAATTCTGATAGGTTCAACAAATCCTCAAAGAAGCTAGAAAATTGAATAATAGTCTCATTAATTGTCGAGTAAGTAGCAAAGAGACTATTAGGACCAATATCTTGGTTCAAATCTATAAAAAGCAAATGTTGACGATCTATTATATAAAAAATAATATCAGTTCTTAAAATTTTAGCACTTTTTACATACTCTATATCCAAGTTAGAAGGATTTCTAGATAACAAAAGTTTTAGATTAAATAAATTATCAAATAAAATTCGGATTTTAAGATTATTGCTAATCTTAGAATCAGTCAATAATGAATTCAAGTTTATTAGTAAATTATGGTTATATTCTTTCTTAATAAATATTAATAATGAAATTTCAGTTTTTGCGTTGGTTGTCAAAGTATTTAAAGTATCTTTTATATTTTCTTTATTTATACATAAAAAAGAATTATTTCTTATTTCATCCTTATTTTGTTTGTCCCATAAAAATGGAAAATTTTTTTTATTTAATTCGATATCTTGGTCAATTTTTCTATTTAATAGATTTACTAGTTTATCATACCAAAATAACGCTCCAGCAAGAAGAATATAAGAAAGATTATATAATAAATCCCAAGTCCATGCATACTCTATAATAATATTTCTTCCTAAATTAAATGTAAAAATATATCCTACATCAGCAAAGGTATTCATTATTACAGATAATGATATCAAGGCTTTATGAATAAATAAAAATCTTTTATAACGTAAATTCCAAAACAAAATAAGTGCTGGTATTAATATTATCCCATCTGATATGTGATATAGAATAGCAACTAATATTGAATAGATGTCATTTGAATAAGTTATTACACTTGACTGAACCAAAAAAAGAATTAATAGTGCTGAAAAAATGGTAATTATAAATACTGAACTTTCACTAAATTTATTCTTCTTATTCCAATAGTAATAAGATGAATACAAATGATGAGCCATAAAAACATATCCTAATAACCATAAACTATCTGCATAAGAAGGATATGGTATATCATTTCTCATAACACTTTGATAGTATGTATATAAAATTTCTGCGCTAAACCAAAATAATATTGCAATAAACAGTGATACATATTTTTTTCCTTTGCTTTTACGCTTTCTCTCTCTTATTATGAGTATGAGTGCAAATATAAATGACAATCCTGCACTAATATCGATGACCCAGTTACTAAACATAAACCGTATTTCAAGATTATAGGTAGACGTTAAAAGATAAACTAGAATTGATGAAATAATTGAGGATATAATTAATGCCAATAATAATAATTTTAAATCATTAATGGAAATCTGCATTCTATGTGACAGTCTTCTCAATATAATATTATTCTAACTTTAATATCAACATAAATAGGTTAATAATACTGATTTTATCTTTTATAGAATTAATTTTCTTATTTGATTGCTATACTAATAGTAGGAGAAGTTGCAAATATGGAAAATGTGCAATAGAGAATAAATTGTTAAATGCGAAAGCATACCTCTTGATTTTTATTTATTGTATCCTTGAGATGAAACCTTTCTTTTTTTTCTATTTATGATTCTTAATTTAATGATTTATATCTAGACAAGTATAAAAAAAAGGAATTCTATTCTATAAAAAAAATAATGTTATTATTCCTCATTATTTATATTATCGTATTATAGTACTGTTCCTTTAGTAAATAGTATTTCATGATTACCTGGTGTTATGTCTTCCCATACAACATAGATATAGTTATTAGATATTGCAATTTGAGGACATTCTGAAATACCTGTATTGTTACTTAGATTCACTATTTTAGTTGACTGAAAATCGTTTTTGATATTAGCTAAAAATATATCTTGGTTTTCTTTTGAAATTACATCTTGCCATACTATATAAGAGCGGTCATCATAGGCGATTTCAACATTAGTAGGGTTAGAAATTTTATTGGAATAGTTATTATTTTCAGACTTGATAACTTGAATTGTAGATGGGTTGATGAAACTAATACCATTATCATGACTTTTAACAAAATATATGTCATTGATATTTTTCGAATGTAATCCACCCCAAGCCACTACTACTTCATCTTTAGATACTGATATTTGTGATTCTCCAAAATTATTATGAACTATTCTAGTTGTATTTTCAAAAGTTTTTCCTTTATTTGAACTTTTTATAAAAAATAATCCATTATTTTTAATATCTTTAGAGGAGCCATTATTTTCGCTATTCCAAACAATGTATACATAATCTTGATATGAGTTGATTTTTGGATAAGCATCATTGGTATTGGCTGCTAATTCGATTGTATCATTAAATGTATTTCCACTATCATTTGAGCTCTTAAATGTAATATTACTATTTTTAATATTATTTTGATCAATATCTTGCCATACTACATATACGTTTTCATTAAATGCAGAAATTTCTACATTATTTGAATTTTTAGAGTTATTGCTAAGATTTATTACTTTGCTAAATTCTGTGCCATCATCTATACTTTTTGTAAACATTATTTCTGTATTATTAGAATGCGTGTTATCTGCCCAGACAATAAATATACCGTTATTAGATATTGCAATTTGAGGATGTTCTGAAAAGCCAGTATTATTACTTAAATTTATCGGTTTACTGAATGTATTTCCATTATCCTTACTTTTTTTGAAATAAATATCGTAATTATTTTCTTTTGATTTATCATTAACAGACTCTTGCCATACTAAGTAAACATTATTATCAATTGCCGCTATTTGCGCATATACAGAATCGAGAGTGTTGTTTGTAATATTAGTCACGTTTGCAAAGGAGAAATCAGAGTTAAATGGAATATCAATATTATTTTGAATTTTAGAAAAATTATTCAAAGTTAACTTTTTTTCATCAATTTCATCGTTTGCAAAAATTTCATAAAAATAAAATAAAGAACTCATAATAATAGTGAAAAAAATCAATTTCGGTTTGCATTTATTAATTAGAGAAAGAATTTTGAAATTTGTATTTTGAATTATCATATTATTATAAGTATAGAATTTTAATCTATTTCAATATTTGTGAAATCCAGTCATTAAAACAATCTATTATTAATCAAGCCAAAAAATAAACCTTGATCGGGATTATTGTTTTTATCAATTGTTGTCGTAGTTGTGTCATCAACAAATCCATTTGTTTTTATTTTCCCAATATTTTCGCTTAGCTTTTGTTGAGAGAATGAGGTACTATTGACGTTGGTGTTGTTATCTTTTATATTTTCACAATCATTTTCAGGAGCTGAATCTAGTTGTGTAACATTAAAATCTGTTACCGTATCAGGGCCTGTTCCACAGATGAAAATATCTTTATTAGGTCCACCAGTAAGTGTATCGTTTCCAGGACCTCCATTTAGTGTATCGTTCCCTTTATCACCAAATAGCATATCATTTCCTTCTCCACCTTGTATATGATCATTCTCACTTCCGCCTCGTAACCAATCTCTTCCTTCATTTCCATTAATTGCATCATCTCCATCACCTCCACTTATGTCATCACCTGCCTCTCTGCCACCTATTGTATCATTTCCCTGCAATCCTTTGATAGTATCTTGATTTATTGTACCGGTAATACTATCAGCATTTTCAGTACCATTTATCTCATCAGCCCATACTGTATTAAGGATATAATATTTATTGTCAGCAAAATCAGTTCCAAGAACTAATACAAATAATAATCCTAGTACACAAAATAGAGAGAGAGTTATGCTAGTTGCATTATATATTTTGTATCGCATATCATTAAAATTTAGAATTTCTTTATTGATTCTTAACATTTTCTTGTATGGTAAAATAAGATTGTAAACTAAAAGGGTTATTGAAAGATTCTTACTTAATATTATATCAAAGCCTTTTTCTTTCACTTTTTCTACAATGGTCTGTCTAAGCTCTTGTAATCCTTCAGGTGCAGTATAGTAGTTTCATTGTTTTGAACTGCTTTAATCAAAGCATTTTTAATGTGGTCCGGAGTGGGAAAGTCATACTGTACTGGATCACCGATATTGAGATAAATTACATTCTTGCCATTCTTCTTTTCATATTCTCTAGCATGTGTAATGATATCTCTAATAGGATATTCCACCAGCTCTCCTCTCAGAAACTTTCAATTGAGTATCTACTTATTATTGAATTACCTAGATAAAGTATTCTCTATACCAGTTAACATGTACTAATCCATTAAATATTATATCTTGTAATTTTGCAACTAATATTCAGTGGAAAATCATAGCAGGGTAGAATGTAGCCTGTCCCAAGATCCTTTATTTATACTCAACAATTAGGACTTATTTTTATAAATTGCCTATAATAAGGAAAAAACTAAAGAAAAAAGAAGTGTAAAGTTAGATACAAACAATGGATTTCGGTTGTATAAACTATATTTTTTTACTAAATATTTCAAAATATGGTAAAATGATATCGATACCGTCAAGATATAATCAACTTTTGAATGTAACTTTATCATATATAAAAAAATTATTAAATTATTAATATTTAATACCGCCACATTCCTCCGCCTTTTTTTCCGGATTCTTAATTGGTCCGTTAATTCAAGAAATCTGTTTATTATACAGTAAATTTTACCAATCTATGTTTTATTTTCTTTAGTTTGTCTATTTCTATTAAATCTGAATGCTGATTGTCTCCACTTAATATAACGTAAAGCATTAGTCTTTGTCGAAGCAGACTTGTCTATTATATCAGATGCTGAATGAGGAATAATAGTTATTTTTTCAAGTGAGGGTATTTTCGCTCGAATTGCCATTTCCATACCTAGCGATAACATTTCTATATCTGATAGTGGTTCATCACCACTTAATTCTATATGGATCTCTGCCTGGTCAACCATCCCTGAAGACCTAAGTAATACGTTTTTAACTTCTACAGCTTCTTCACTGAATTGTTCAGAAATTATTTTTTTTATCATATCTGTTAAATCAGGATTTTGCCATGAATCTACAAGTATAAGAGATGATCTCTTTAATGATATATAAGAAACAGAGAATATGTATCCTGCAATTATCATTCCTCCTATTGCATCCATTTGTAGAAATCCAAACTGAGTTGCTACAAGAATACTAAAGAAACCTATTACAGAGGCAGAACCATCTTTTATTGAATTTCTAGCATCTGTTTTAAGTGAAAGAAGATTGTATTTATGGGCAATCTTTCGCATTTGAAATGCTCGGTGTAATGATAATGCACTAGCACCAGCCAACACAATCATTACCAAGATTGGTTGTTTAATCTCGTGAGGATGCATTAACGATTGATACGAATTATAAAAAATTACCATTCCTATTGCAACCATCCCTATAGCAGCCATCAAGGCCGCAAAACTTTCTACCTTATGATATCCAAAATGAAATTTTTTGTCAGCAGGTTTATGAGCTATTCTAAGTCCAAGGAGCACAATAAATGATATCATCGCATCTGAGACAGAATCAATTCCGTCAGCAGTTGCTACAACACTACCGCTTAAGTACCCCGTTACTATCTCAACAACCCCAATTGCTAATAGGGTAACTACAGAGATTTTTGCTATCCTTTTACCTGCGGTAATTCCTTCTCTAACTAAAGTAGATGAGGAATTCAATGAATTTTTATTTTGTATTAATGATTTTTCGATTTCATTTGAAGATTGCTGCGTTGATGTAGTATGAGTAACATCATAGGCAGTATCATCATGAGGTTCTTTTGATGATTCATGCAACTTTAGAATTTAATTTATAGTGTCAGTGGCGATATTTAAAGTAGATCTTCCATTTCTCTACCAACAATAGTGTTAGTACCTAGAATGACCTACTATCCATTATAGTTTCATTAGTCGAGGTTAACTTGAATATACTTCCTGTTAAAAAAATGAAAAAACCTAATACTATAAGCCATACAATACATGTTGTCTCGATCAAGCATACGTGGTAATCAAGATATTATAACTGCATGTTTCTATAGATATTTGAATAAACAAGCAATACAAATAGGGATAACCTCATAATATTAGAATTTAAAAAAGTATATTATAAAGCCTACTAATTTATAAAATAATAATACACATTACAAAGAATAAAAGACTAAAAAATGTATATTTTTATATAATTAAAATGTTTAACGACATTAATTTATATTTATAATAATCCTCATCAGTAGAGAATAAGATAAAAGAATCTTTAAAAAAACAATTACTAATATTTTATAATCATATTTATTATTGAGCGTGATTAAAATTTATCAAGGAAAAACAGCTAATGTAATAGATCGATTGTAAAGATAATTAAATAGAAATTGGTTAATCTAAGCAGTTATTAGATTATTTATTGTTGTATTCATTATCAGTTTTTTATTATTTTAAATTCATCTGCAATTTTTTGTTTCTTTCCATTCTCAATAAATTGACCTATAAGAGGTGTTTGATCACTATCTATTTGAATATTAAGTATTCCAAATTCACCAGCGATTCCTTCAACAGAAAAATCTTTTAACGAAGAGAGTTGCATAGTATGAGCTCCTCCTGTTCCTACAGTCAAAAAGATAGTTCCCTTTGGATTTTTATATAGATTAGGATTGTTATCTTGTACTACTGGTTCATCCTCATCTTCATTGTTAAAAGTAATTGGATACGTTCTTTCATAAGCATGAAGATGACCTTGTAAAGCCAAATCGACTTTATATTTATCAAAAAGAGGATGATATGTTTCTCTAAAATCTTTTTCCTCTTCAAGACCACTTCCAGATCCATACATGTACTGATGATAAAATACTATAATCCAGTCTATAAATGGATCTTTAGAATATTTTTCAAGATCTTGTTTTGCAAATGCATACTGTTCAGACTCATCATCAAAATCAGTTTCTGTTGATAATGCTAAAAAGTGAACATTTTTTTGATTAAAAGAATAGTATTGGTTTTCTAAACCAAAGTAATTCATATAGTCTTTTCGTAATTTGGAAGAATCAACTTCATGATTTCCTATCACTATTTTGGTTTTTTCTGCAATAGGTTCTATCAACTCTAACCAGCATTTAGCTTTACCATTATATGATAAATCTCCAAGGGCTAAAACAAATTCTGGATCTTGTTTGATAATATTATCTACTGTATCTTCTGTCTCAGATGTACAATCCCAGTCTCCAACGGCTACGATATTAAAAATTGATTTTCCCTTGGTATTTTCAGATTTATCTTCTTCTACATCTTCTTTTGTTTCCTTAGAATCAATATTGTTGTTGTTTTCATCTTTCTCATCAGATTCAATTGCATATGAATTTTGTAAAAAATTTAAACTGATAAAATCATATTCGTTATGATTATCTCCTTCTCCACTAAAATTACTATTATAGAATATCAGGGAAAATAAAATAGGAATGATAAGGTTATGTACTAGTCTATAATTAGAAAAATTCAATTACATATTGACTGATCGTATATTACTTTTAATGGTTTTGCTATTTTTTATATGTAAAATAAATGGGAAAATAACATATAAAATTTAGTTGACCCTAATTATCTTCAGTTTGTTAAATATCTTCAGTTTGTTAAATAGACATAGAGGTAAATTTAAAATTATCATCACATTATCAAAGTTTAAATTTTATAAAGATATTATAATACGAGAATATATACTACAAGCTAACAATAGAAAATTTTTTTACGTCTTATACTCTTTGTTTAAGTATAAAATAGTATATAATGTCATGTATCCAATATCTCGTTTTTTATAAATTTCACCATACCAGCTTTTTTTTTCAATCTATTGATTGGACCTTTCTTGCTCTGACCAATATAATTTAGTAATCTTTCCACATTCATTGCATTTATGTGTTGTTTCAATATCATTTCTATTAATTTTATATTTATTTGCTTTTGTATGTATATTATCTGGTTTTAAAGCACTATATTCTACTCCACAGTATACACAACTAAAAGATTTGTTTGTATTAGAGGACATAACATATCTAGATGACTTACTTAATCTAAATTTTCTCATTGTAGTTTTTTACTGTAAGATTTTTTAAAAATTTTTAGGAAAACTACTTACAACATTTTGGTTTACAAGTCTACCATTTTACAATTACTAGAGGATCATTACCACTATATGAGTCTAACAATTTTACAAATAAAACCATTCAAATATTCCTATAGGCGAAATAAGAGTTTTAGAGTAATCTTTTCATAAACATCAAATTTAGATTTTGACAGGGGGATAATATCTAAGTTAGTCGATTTTGTTTAATTGTATCTCTAGAAATTAACATAAAAGTTTTATCTGCTACATTCTCAGGGCTTATAGGCATCTGAGCAAACTCATCAGCACCATAACCCAATATTCGAGTTTTATCAGAATCATTATCCCCGATTACAAGTATCTTGGTATCATTGTTTATTTTTTTAATATTGGTTATAATCATAATGTTTCTATCAGATGCTATGTTTCCACTAATGATGATAGCATCAACTTTTCCTTCCAAGTGGCTCATTTTTTCCAAGCATTCTTTACCATTGCTAAACTTATGTGGTTCGCATCCCTTTAACCACATGGTGCCATGAAGCATTATATTGGCATCTTCGTTTTCTTGAATAATGAATACTCTCGGTTTAACAATACCCATAACTATGATTTTGTATGCTACTATAAAAAATTACAGATTTTAAAGTAGGTTTGAGAATGTTGGAGAAGAATAATTAGTAAATAATAACGTTAATCATTATTTCATAATACAATTGTTAGTAGAATTAATATTTTTAAAATGGATTATATTAAATCACTCTGATCTTCGATCAGTCTACCTTTTGAAATCATTAAAATAATTTTATGTGAAATATCTACAGGACTTAAAGGCATTAGAGCAAATTCATCAGCACCATATTCTAATATTTTCATTTTATCTGATTCTTCATCTGCGATAACAAGAACCTTTGTTGTAGGATTTATTCTTTTAATATTCGCTACTAACATGAGGTCGTTATCTAAAGCTATTTTATTACTTGTTACTACAGAATCTATCTTTCCTTGCATTTCTCTAAATCCTTTTAAACATTCGGTTCCATCTGTAAATTTGAAAGGCTTGAATCCCTTTAACCAGAATATACCAGCCAAAATAGCATTAATATTGTCGTCTTCTTGAACAATAAATATATTGGGCTTTTGAATTGACAATGAAAAAATTTAGTACATATACTATTAAACAATTATACAACGGTATTATATTCTATAATTATTATTTAAAAATATATAGACATCTGATTATTTCAGTTGAAAATAATATGTATTTTTAGGATAACAATTTAAAATATAAAATAGGTTAGATATCAAAATAATTAAAAAATAATTCCTTTATTTTATTAATGTATTTAATTAAATGTACTTTAAAAGAAACTTATTGAGAATAGGCACTAATATGAAGATTATCAATATACAATTAAAACAACTAACTAAAAATATATAGATATTCTAATATATTAATTCTTGCACGTATTAAAATAATTGTAGAATATCTTTAAATACGAGGTGTTCTATTCTCGAGGTGTTCTATTCTCGCTCGCTAATCTTATATAATTCTAAAAAGTATATAATACGTGCATTTTTGGAAAGGCATCTCATCACCAAGACCCATATTATTTGGTCGAAAAATAACTGTAATAACAGGAGTTGTTATGATTTTCATTGTAATTATTGACTTGTTGATGACACGCCAAATTTTACCATATACCAACGATATGGAAATTATCATGTTCATTTTAACTATTACTATTGGTTATGGCATAGGATCCTGGATCCTTTTAAGATACACTACACAAGTAAGCAAGAAAATTAGGGCCAAATCTCATTTTATTAATATAATGCATTGGACAGTAGTTGTAATTCAATTTAGTTTATTAGGAATACTTTTGTTTATTCTTTTTAGTAATAAAAGTCATCATTTTTTGTCTCCCACAGTTTTCGCAGTTAGTTCTCTAGCATCAAGCATTGTGATAGGTCTCATAGCATTCAAATTCTTTTCATGGTTTAAATTAAGTAATATCAAAAATCTAGTAATCTTATTTTACGGTATTGCAGCATTATCACTTGGTTCATCAATATTAGAAGATGCTGGTACTAAATTGTTATTGGTAGAAGTGATACAAGAAAAGTCACCTCCAGGGGCAACAGTTGAATCATCTTTTTTATACAAGCCATCTGAAAAATATGATGGTGAAATAGTATACAAGATAGTAAATTCAGATACTACTACGCTATATATAATACCAAACTCAAGTCTTATATTATACAATTTACTAAATTCTACTGTCCTTCCAATAGCATTCGGATTTAGGTGGATCGCGTCTACTACACTTTTACGTAGTCTTTATCAGAGAGTAGGCAAACTCCCATTGTTGCTTTGGATCATTTTTTCTCTTCCATTAATATTTTATTTGATTGGAAAGGCCCCAGGTTTTTTTTCGGGGGAAGGTCTATCACAAGTAGATGAACAATACCGCTATTTCTTTAGACTTTTATTTAGAATTGGTACTATAGCAGGAAACGTTCTTTTCGGTCTTGCCTTTTTTATGGCTGTAAGAAGTTTGGTCTCATCAAAATTAAAAGATTATCTTATTATTGCCGCAATAGGTGATACAATGGTTGGTATTTCACTTTCTACTTCTGCCATACAACCTACATATGGAGTAGCGGCTCATTCACTTGTGCTACTGTCATCGTATTTGTTTAGTATTGGTTTATATCTTTCAGCCATAGCAATATCACAAGATAACTCTTTAAGAAAATCAATTAAAGGATCGATTAGTGATTTAATAGGTAATATTGGATCGGCACAGATGGAACATGAAATAGAAAGGAAGGTAATGAAGATTATCCAAAAAAAACGTAAAGAAATGGAAGAGCA
>DASQLB010000105.1:0-5548 GCA_035630235.1 Nitrososphaeraceae archaeon
CAACGAACCTACAGACATAGAATGGAGTTATAATCATACATTTTATCCTATAGAAAGTGATGATGATATTGCTAAGAACCCGGGATATCGAAACTATAAATAAGTATAGTCAACTGACTACTACTACTTAGTTCGAGGTATGATAATAAAACCAAATCATTAAACTTCCTTTTTACTTCTTCCCTTTGTCCCAGGGGAACTTCATAATATACCAACAAGTCAAGAAAGACCCGTTTTAGGATCTCTATCTATTTGAGAACCGTGAACCCTTCCATTATGCTCAATTATTGATTGATAAAAGTACATTGGACAATTATATCAAGTTTTAGATACTGCTTGTGAACTTGCTAAAGTAGATGAAGTCCAAGTTATCGAGATTGTAAGGAATAAAAAAAGACGACAAGAATCTATTACTAATTTACTAGAATAGAAAGCA
Source organism: Nitrososphaeraceae archaeon (assembly GCA_035630235.1). Classification (GTDB taxonomy): domain Archaea; phylum Thermoproteota; class Nitrososphaeria; order Nitrososphaerales; family Nitrososphaeraceae; genus TH1177. Next base: position 437 of record DASQLB010000105.1, read on the forward strand.
TAAACATAGAATTAATTAATAAAATAATGAAATAAAAATAGGTTTTTAAGCACACATTGTAATGCACATTTCTGCAGTAGATGGGCAAGGAGATTTACATACAGTTTCTGATACTTCTACTTCTTGTTGACTATACAACGTCGCCATTTTATCATTATTATTATTATCGTCAACAAAGTTTTCTCCTTTTCCATAAACATTATCCATTTCAAAAAATACAGGGATTAGAAGCGCATATACTATTGTTGTTATTACAAAAGTTTGAATTGCAATAACTGAATTTTTCATATATTTATTTTCCTTCAATATATATACTGCATATTTGAATAAAAGTATTCTAATACAACTTTAGTCAATTATTTCTATAAATCTTTTCGCAGCAAACTACAATGCAGAAATCTACAGATTATAATCTTTAATAATATATTCTCGTCGATTTTAATATCGAATCCTTGTAAACAAGTTATAAAAACATTTTTAAGCATTATTTTGAATAATATGATTACTTAACTAGATCCATTTTAATCATTTTGCAATTTTTGTGATATAGGTTACCTTCTTTATCAATCACTTCTAACTTTCCATGTTATTTGCTACATAATAGACGTTGTTGACCATATAATTTCTTTTTAATCAGGTTAATGTAAGGGAATAACAAATGTTGTTATGGAATAATCTTAAGTTAACAGAACCACTTTTTAATTCTTATAAATAAATGTTATAACTCTTTTTTTATTTAGATTGTTTAATGCAATATTAATTATGTGATTCATTAATTTCTTCTTTTTTATTTTTTACTGCTTTTGTCTTGTTCTTAAAATCTGCATCTTGAACTGTTATTTCTTCTTGCATTTTCTTAGCTTCGATTTCAGAATCTTCAAAAGATAACCCATATTGATATTTACTCAATTCTTTTTCAGAGAATTTAAATTTTAATACAGTTCCATCATAACTTTTTGCTAAATCTTTTGGAATGTAAAACTTTGCTTTATTGAGTATACCTTCTTGAACTACTAGATACTGACCTTGGATATCTTGTACTTCACCAAAATCTTCATTATTAATTCCTCTGGCTTCTTTTTTAATAACATCATTCCAATCGATATTAGAACTCATACATTAATTAGAGTTTTAAGTTATTTAATAATTCAATATAAATCAATTAATTATTGTAATAGTTGTTCAATTGTAAATGGGGCCTACAATGGATTATGATATCCATGTCTATAATTGAATACAAAGGCAATTTTCGAATGAATTCTTTGATTTATTAATATATATCAGAAGGAAAGAATTTAATATTATTTAATAAAGTGATAATCATTGTATAGCCTTAACTAAAAGATCGAAAAGTGAAATTGGAAGATCAGATAATGACAGATTCATCCTATAATGGTTTTGATGTTCCATGATATGTTAATCAAATAATATGCTCCAAAATGATAATTTGTCTATAGAATTCTATACTCAAATAATGACCGATCTTCATTCATAGGCCATTTTATTCGCATAGTTTATGTGAATTTTTCCTTTTTTTCTGTATTGTCGTTGTCATCATCTTCATCATCTCATCTTTATTTTCAAGAATACAGTATCACTAGTTTATAGCTGTAAAAATAATTACTAAAACCGATATATTCTTTTTTATTTTAAGGATTATGAAATAGTTTTATTAATTTACTTAATGTTGTTTTTTTGTCATTAAATTAAGTTTTGATCATTTCAAGTATTATAAGTAATTGAAATTTAATTTGTGAAAAATAAACTTTAACTTTAAATTGATAAAAAATGCTACAATGTCAACAAAACAAAAATCTAAGAGATACTAACTTTTATGAAATTGAATCAAAGTTATCTCGTTATAATTTAATCGTTAAAACTTTTATTTGTCGACAAGAAAACAATGGAAAAATATTCTTGGGACGTTATATTTCTTTTAACCTAAAAATGGAAACTTAATTCATATTATTACAATACAACTTTGACTCATCAAGGTTATATGCTGTAAACTCATTGTACGCTAAAGTTAAGTATCAAAATAAGATCTAATTCGATCAATATGCAACTAATTCATATTGGTATCATTGTATTAGCTACTTTGATAGCATTAGTAATATTTTCATTTCTAATAACTAAAGTTCCATCAAACAACACAGGTACATTCGTGAATATATTTCAGCAACAAGATAGCAATAGTAAAATTAAAGATGTCAAGAATGATACAAAACTCGTTGCTCTTCATAAAGCAATAGCTCCTGAGGTTCGAGGTTATCATGATATTCTTGCTGCCGAAGTAAATAAAATAAATGATAATAAAATTTTATTTACCATAGAGTTGGCTGGAGATGCTAACACAAATGAAAAGTATGAGACAGTATATCTATGGTTAATTTATATTTCTACTACTGATGGTAATGATGCTTCTCCTGTCGACAAAGAATTTCAATTATATACTATAATTATTCCAAATTTTGGAGCAAATTCTAACTTTGGAAATAAAGAAGCTGGTTGGTATTTAGCAATTTTTAATAACACTAACAATGTTTATACATTGCCTTTATCCAAAATTTCAGACATGCCAACAAACAAGGTTCAAGTGTTTATTGACCCAATTTTTATTGGAAATCTCTCCAATTTTAATTATCTCGTTTCATCCATGATTAGAGTGAATAATACATTTCTTGATAAGTCACCAGATTATTTCGTTGATTTTGCTCCTGATAGTTTTACATCATTTTGGAAGCACTGGTTTAGATAACGATAAATTAATTATATCAAACTTGTTAGAATAAATCTTATTTATTTTGTTATGTTATATTAATCCTATCATTATTCAATTTTTCAATAAATGTAGTTCCGTATCAGCTAGTAAAATAATTGAGAATATACAATAATTTCGATATCAACCTCAAATGAGAAATATAAGTAAATAAAATTATGATTAGATTTTTGTTGAAATATTTATTTTTTTATTGATCTTAAAATTTAAAAAGGTATTTTGTTATAAATTTTACATGAATAAAAAGATTCCAATAATTGTCGGGATCCTTATTTTTGACGATGTAGAGATCTTAGATGTTGCAGGACCTTTTGAGGTTTTTGCTGTAACTCGTTTAAATGATGCGCAACGACTAAGAGAATCATCACCATTTAAAGTATACTTAATAGCTGAAACAAACAAACAAGTTATAGCGATTGGCGGCCTACGTCTGACTCCTGATATAACTATTAAAGAATATCAAAATCTAGATATATTGATAATACCTGGTGGATGGGGTACACGTAAAGAATCAAAAAACAAAATTCTTTTAGATTGGATTAGTAGTCAATTTACTGATGATAAATTAATTGCTTCAGTCTGTACTGGATCTAGCCTTCTTGGAAAAGCAGGTCTGTTAGACGGACGAGATGCAACTACTCATTGGAGAGCTTTTGATTTCCTAAAAGAATCCGCACCAAAATCACGAATTTTAACAAATGTAAGGTTTACATTGACCGAACCAATATTTACATCTGCAGGAGTTTCCGCAGGAATAGATTTAGCTCTTCGTATCGTAAGTCATTTCTTTGGGACAAGCGTAGGACAGGCTACTGCTCGCCAAATGGAATATCCATATCCTAATAGTGATCGACGTTAATTTCCTGATAATCTTTTTTATTTATGATATTAAAAAATTCAACTTTAAATTTTCAAATGAAATGAAATACTTGATTCCTGGTAGTTTGGCTCGTTGCAGATGCATTGGCTATATAAGATTAACATTACGATGAAAATGATTATTACGAAACAAAACTGGTTCTACTGAAGTAACTGGTCTAAAAGTCCATAAGGTACTCCTAGCCAAATATGACAGGTGTGATTGCGAAACATGAATAGAAGGTCCAGAAAGCTTCTTTTTAATGGTATAAGGTATACTCGAACCTTTTTATTTTTTATTATGTTATAATATTATCCTCAAAAAAGTACAAACTATTTTGACTAATTAAAAATTTTTCTATTCGATTAAGATCCATGAAAACCTTAAACTAAATAAATTATCTAGTATAGTTCTTTAAAATACGAACTTTCTCATTTGTTGATCCCATTTATTCTAGGTCTTATTGATGTAGGAATTTATACGATGATTCCTAAAGATTAAGATTTAGGTATTATTTTATCTGGTATTAGATGAGAAATTAATTTCAAAATCAATACTATAACAATTTCTGAAAAATTAAGAAACAACAATATAAATTATAAGTTTTACAGATTCTAGAATGACAATATGTAAAGATACAGGTCGTTTAGAGTGTGTGATAAACTCATACAAATGTAACAATTTTCTATCTTGTTTGATTTTATTAATTTCTGAACTAAAAATTGGGGTCAAAATAAGTTAATGCGCTTTAGAAACAATATTCAACAATATTTTTAATTGATCTAATAACGTTTTTTGTTACAAAGTTTTTCAGAAAAAAACCCTACTTCATCTTAGAAGATGAATATTTATATTTTCAAACTTTTCTTTATCTTCTTTATTATAAAATAAATACATATCTGTTTTTAAATTATGTTTAAAATTTGAAGAATATTTAAGATCGATAAAATCACCAAAATTAATATTTTTCATATTTTTGTATACATCAGAACTACACAATATATAACCTCCTTTGGCAAATTCAACAATTCTATGAGCTAATATAACATCAGAACCCCAATAAGCTATTTGTCCGTCTATTTGTTTAATGGGTTTACTAATTCCACAGGAAATTCCTGTATTAACTATAATTGTTTTTGAGTCAATTTCCTTTGAGCTGTAAATCTTATTACTTCTAATCTTTCTGTTGTGTAAATTTAAATACTTGTGAAGATCAATCGAAAATTTTAAGGCATCTTCCCCTATATCAAAAATAATAAAATAACCATCCCCTGTTGAGTTTATATATCTTATTTTCTTTTGGGGATGTTGTAGTCTCTTAGATTTGGGGTTTAAAATTTTATTAACACAAAGCCTCAATTTTTCTAATTTCTCGATTTGAATGTCTAATGGAATATTTTGAGATGAAGAACCTTCTAAATCAATAACTAGATAATAATAATAATATAATTTCTTTTTGGAAGCCATATAGATA
>DASQLB010000106.1:0-6522 GCA_035630235.1 Nitrososphaeraceae archaeon
ACTTAATCTATAACAGAGTATTATAAGATTTTAGATCATTTTTTTGATACTATCTTCTTATTATGTGTATGTTAGAAGGATTTTGCAAATTTTATCAAACAATACTATAGAAATTTAATAGTTTGATTTCATTCATTGAGATATAAACAATTTATCGTTATTAATTCTATCTATCGAATTTAGCGCTAAACCAAGAATACCAAGTTTATACAATAACTGTTAAATGGCAAGTATATGATTTAAGAAATGAATTTAATGTATTCGGATCTTAAATTTTCTTCCAAGGGAAATTTCCTATATTAAAATGCTATGTAAAAAAACCATGAGTTTATTAAGATAATAATGTGTAATTTTAAAGCTTACAAATAATATTGCTGAATATTGTGAATTCTTACACGATTTAAATTCGAATTTAGTTACTGTATGCATATATTTTTGTATTGAAATTACAGAATTTGTGATGTTATTATTAACAATAATTACGTTACTTCGAAATAATCAATATTACTGTCAATTAAAAAATTAATGATACAAAACCACAAATTAATATATTATGTTCGCTTTGAATAAATATACATTCATTACGATACAAACCTTTTTATTAATTATATCTGTTTTGTTATTTTATTCTTACATTACTTATTATATATTTTAATTAACCTCTATTTAGGACAAATGTCATCAAGTGGTCTGGGATTTAATATAATGAAGATGATATAATTTATTTTCAATGAAGAATAAAGAATTAATAAAGGAAACTTGTAAATTACAAATTTTTTTATGTATTTGAATAGTAATAAAATTATTCTCTGTTATCTTCATATACCTATAAAATTATAAATAAATAAAATGCAATAACCATTGATGCACTAGACTATTCGGACAACAGTCATTCAGACTTGAACAAAGAGATATGATATTACAGTAGATCGAAAAAGGTACACAATTATGAATGATAAAAAAGCTTGTTTGAATGATTCTTAGTTAATCAATTTGAATTTTGAAACAGACCAAAGGAGAATGGAGTAGGAAATAATCGCTGAGTGGAACAACTTTAGTAAAGTATTTAAAGTAATAAATCCAGTCTCAGTTTTAATAACAGCAAACACTATATACTACGATAATTCACTTTATAGATTACTTAAAATTTAACTTTCCTTAATTTTCTAAAATACGAGTTAATTATTTTATAATTATTTTATAATAGTTTTTCATTAAGGGCACATTGTATCTATCTTGTCATATAAAATAATATTAAGAAAAAAACATTCTTTTAATATGGACTATATAATAAAATGTTCCTTTGTAATATTTTAAGATTTTTATGAGATTCATCTCAGATTACTCTAGAAGTACCTATTTAGTGAATTGATAGAATTGTACTGAAAAAATACTTCTGTAATAATAATATTATAAAATTATAAAATCTTATTATTTCTTAAAGTACTATAAAAATTAAAATCAGTAATATTTGACCATTTATTAAAATATATTAAAGTATATAGAACACAATAAAATTTCTTTATGCTATTAATGACTAATCTCAAGAATAACTCATATACAGAATTATTATAAACAAATAATTTATTCAACAAACTACGTATAAAATAAATAGTGATTAAACAATACTATTAATATTATTTAATATCACTATTCGTAATATAAATGACATCAGGGTTCTTATTTTTTTTATTTAAAAGAATCATTAATGTGTTTATAGTCTTGTTTTCAATTCTTGTTCTAACTATCTCTCTTCTAGGTCCAACGATGGATAATGTAATTAAGGATTCTGTGAAATACAGTGTAATAGATAGTTTAAGTAATCAAAAAGTTGAATTTAAAGATATTACAGAACGTCAAGTATATATTGATCAACAAATCAATTTACAGATTAAAAATTTAGGGTTAGAAGAACCATGGTATTCTCCAAATAGATTTTTTAATACCTTATTCAAAGTGATGGTGTTAGATCTTGGAAAATCGAATTTCTTCGTGAGTGATTCAGGATCATCATCTGTAAAGGATATAATAATTGAAAAAATTCCTAAAACTCTGTTACTGTTTACAACGTCGACAATAGTCATTGCAATAATGGGTGTTTATTTGGGTGTTTTTTTGGCTAATCGTGCTGAATCAAAATTGGATAGGACGAATTCAATCTTTGCTATTTTCAGCAATAGCATTCCCGTCTGGTGGTTTGGAATGATAATGATATTTATTTTCGCATTCTCGCTCAATATATTACCGGCGCGTTCAACACCATTAACTCCTCCAGATGATCCCTACTATATCTTTGATTTGCTATATCATATGATCCTTCCATTTGTAACAATGGTAATTCTTGGTTTCGGATCTGTTGCATATATTGTTAGACATATAGTTTCTGGAATATTACAAGAAGACTTTATCAAAGCAAAATTTGCAATGGGTATTCCCAAAAAGAAAATACTTTATTCACATGCTCTCAAAAATGCAGCCCCTCCTATAGTTACGATGATAGCTCTAGGTCTAGCTGGATCTTTTGGAGGTGCTTTTACTGTTGAAGTAGTCTTTGATTGGCCAGGGATGGGAAAATTATATTTTGATGCTATTGGATTGATGGACGTTCCTATCATTATCGGTCTTACCTATGTCTCTACATTGATATTTCTTGTAACAGTTTTTTTTATAGATATAATTTATGCATATTTGGATCCTAGGGTGAAATTAAATGAGTAGCAAAAAAGGTTATAACAATAACAATAACAAACGTAATAGCTCTAATAATGAAACTAAGAATGATGATAATTCCTATCCTAATGTCAAAAATAAAGAATTTACTATTTTTAAAAAGAATTCAATACAAAATAATAACACGGAGACTAAAAATATTCAAAATGTAAATAACAATTTCACTTTTTTATCTGAATTTATTCGAAACAAGAGCGGTATTGCAGGAGTATCTATTCTTTTATTTTTGGTATCTATGAGTCTATATGCTTTTTTTGGTATACCGTTCGAATCTTTTAAGGAATGGAACAATCCAAATTACTGGATTGATAATCCTAGACTTGCATCTCCTGTGTGGAGTGATTTTTTTGGATTACTAGGAAGAAGTATACCTGAACATTTGATACTTTCTTCTGATAATAATGGTAAAGATACAAATAATATCAAAAATAAGGTAACAATATCTACCACAAATGAAAATGGTGTTAACGTTGTTACTCATTCATATCATATTAATTATAATTCTGATATTCCACCAAATGATTTTATGGTAACATATTCACTACATAAAAAAGAAATCCCTCCTGCCATTGAAATAGAATTAATAAGACCAGACAAAAATAAATTTAATATTTATTTTGATTCCATTACTCCATCGATCTCTGGTTCAAACCAAAGCATAACATTGGGAAGAATATTTTCTACAGATAATTTAATCCATCAAAAACTACTTGATTATTTGAAATTTTACGATTACAACCAAGATAATTCGAAACCTGAAGTAATGTTATTTTCAAATTCGGAGAAACGATCAATCATGAAAGGAAATTATACTTTCAATGTTAAATTTTATCTCTTTAATAATGAAGACAAAATTCTGAACTCTAAATTTATTCTTGGTGGAGAAAAATTTGGGTTGATGGGCACAGATGAATTACGTAGAAATTTAACGGTTGGATTGGTGTGGGGGGCACCTGTTGCTTTATTTATAGGCCTATCTGTTTCCACAATTTCCATTGTAATAGGGATGATATACGGTGTTATTGCAGGATATAAAGGAAAACGAACCGATGAAGGTTTAATGAGAATTAATGATATTTTTTATTCTTTACCAACTCTTCCACTTTTGATTATTTTATCTTTATTTATTGGGAGAAGCATATTTCTAATTGTTTTATTTCTAATTTTTTTTGGTTGGATGGGTACTGCTAAGATTTCACGAAGTCTAGCATTACAAATAAAGAATTTTCAATATGTAGAAGCAGCAAAGCTTATTGGACAACCTGATATTAAAATAATCTTTAAACATATTATACCTCAACTACTTCCTTTAACTTTTGCAAGCATTGCTATCTCGGTTCCAGGAGCAATCTTAGCGGAGGCCTCTCTTAGTTTCATTGGGTTAGGGGATCCCTCTATTCCAACATGGGGTCAAATTCTTCATGAAGCTCATACTGCCGCAGCCGCTTCGAGAGGTTTATGGTGGTGGTTAATACCCCCTGGCGCGTTAATCGCATTAACCGGACTAGCTTTTGTTCTTATTGGAAATACGATAGACTCTATCTTGAATCCAAAGATGAAAAAAGTGTAGTTCCGATGGACATATTTCTGCTCCTTTTTAATTTCATTGTATCATTCTCAAAATAATAATCATAAAAAAAAATTTATGTGTGAAAATCTAATAATAATGAATGAATGTATTTAGTGAAAAGATTAATAATTATTTAATAAAGTCAAATCCTTGCAACTATTTTCAGAAGCCTGTTATATTGTGTACTGTCTTCTTTATAATTGCTGGATTAAATTTATTTAATTATACTGATGATGTATTTGCACAGGTAAATGCTTCTACTCCTTTTCCTTCTACATCCAATAATAGTCAACAAACACAAGAATCTCTAGAATCAACAAATAGAGAAGCTATATTGTCTTATGAGCAAGGAAATAAATTTTTGAATGCTAAAAATTATGATCAAGCTATAACATCTTATGAAAATGCAATTACATTGGATCCCAATTGGGCTGCACCTCTAATTAAACAAGGTAATACCTATTTTGAATTAGCCAATTATACTACAGCTATAGAATCATACGATAAAGCATTTGCTATATTAGGAAATTTAGATGAAAAACTAAGATCTGTTGATAAAATTAATGGTCCTAAACCTTATTGGCTTGATCTTTGGTTTGACAAAGGAGAAGCACTTACTAATTTGAAAAAATTTGATGATGCAATAGCCTTATATGATAAATTAATTTCTCTCGATCCCAATTGGGCTAATCCTTGGAATAGTATAGGATGGGCGTTGCAAAAACAAGGTAAAAATGATGAAGCCGTCACTGCATTTGATAAAGCAACCAAATTAAATCCAAATTGGGCAAAACCATGGAATAGTAAAGGATGGGCACTATATAAAACAGGAAAATTTGACGAAGCGTTATCTTCTTTTGATAAAGCCATATCTCTAGAACCAAAATGGGATAAACCTTGGTTTAATAAAGGAAAAATATTTTATGATTTAGATAAATATCCAGATGCTAAACAATTTGTGGAACATGCATTATCTTTGAAAGCAGATCCTAAAACTTCAGCCTTATTGGAAAACATTAATGCAAAAATACAAGCGTCAACAACAACAGTTCAGTAATTATTGCTAATATTATTTTTTATGTATTTTTTGTGGATAACAATACTCAAAACGGCTCTGTTTAGTTAAGCAGTAAAAGCTATAGCTGGAATATTCCATTCATGTTATGAATATTAAATTTGAAAGAAATTAAACATCTAACCTTGTCTAAAGCTGTTTGATATTGACTAAAATAGGTTTGAAACCACATATTTTTATGTACAGTCTTCCGACAATTTAATTCACAAGCACGACAAATGTGTGGGTTTCTCTAAAACTTTGCTAATTTTCTAAAAAAGTAATAAAAGTCATGACTTTTCACGGTGCTGTTAACTTAAGGGTAAATTATTAGTTATATTTAGGCTCTTAATTTAAGATATATTCACCTCTTTCATTCAATTCATTAATAAAATAATTCTCAAATGTTGTATCATTCTACATAGAAACAAAGAATTGTATCCAGTTATATACCTGAAATAGATTGCATTCATCTTGCATACACGGAGAGTAGTCATTAAAACTCTCGGTTCTGTCCTTGGAGTACTGGTTGACTCTTTCCATCAAACTCTTCTGAAATGGTGGGTGTAGATAGTATTTTAATCATAATACTCTATATGCTTCTGGAGACCAGGTACCGTTAAGATCAGTATATACTAATATGTTTTGCAGAATTCTCAACAAGAGATCTAATGAATCTTTCAGCAACAAGCCTGTTTCTCTCTTCTGAAATGTAGATTCTAAGCACAGAACTATGTACTGATTCTATACAAATCCATAACCAGAAATGCTGACTGCTAACCTGGGTGACAATTTAATCTATTATAAAAGCCGATACTCTTTTACATTCGTAGTTATCGCAAGAACCAAACCTTTGAAACCAGTCCAGTACAGGAATATAACCTCTTTTATCATCCTTGAAAATTATTAATGTTTAGAAGTATTACGTAGATTTACCTAGAAAGTATAGATAAAGAGAATACATAACTATACCAGTGGATGTTTCATCTTTTCAAATCTAATATTCATAACATGAATGGAATATTCCAGCTATAGCTTTTACTGCTTAACTTAAGAGCCCTCAAAACTATGAAAAAAATTTTCTGAGCGTTGAAATATTTTCAGGAGAAAGTTTAATTGTATACGCTGATGCGTCTTCAGAATAAACCTTAGACAGAGCATCCAAAAA
>DASQLB010000107.1:0-10488 GCA_035630235.1 Nitrososphaeraceae archaeon
CAAAATCCTTAACAATATCATCTTTTACTTCTTCTTTCTTCTGGTTCTCTTTTTCATTCATCTCAAATATTATACTATGATACTGATAATATATAAAAGACCAATTTATTACAAAATTATTTACAATTATAACAATATCTATGTATATACTATATTGATTGATTGATTGATTGATTGATTTTACTATTTATTTTGAATATCATACAATACAACAAGTATACTCAATTAATAATACTAAAAGAAAGATATTATAAAAGAAAATTTGAATAGCACTATGCCTCGTATCTTATGCGTAGTAGGCGATGGCTGCTAATCTGGACCAAAAAAATTATTAATTAAAAATAATATTGTATGTGTGAAAGAAATTAATCCCTTTTGTATTGTTTTGCTTCTTTTTCTGTAATTCCAAACCATACAAATTGTCCATCAATATGTATTATAGAAGATTTTGGAATATAGAATCTATCTTTATCAATAACACCTTTTTCTGTAATCACATATTCATCTGAAACTTCTTTAACTTCACCTAGATCGGCATCTCCTGTTCCTTTTGCTTCTTTTTTTAATATATCTTGTGGTTTGTAAATAGTAGAATCACTTGGCATAATGACTATATATAATAGAGTTAATATTCTATATAATAATTGGAGATAATTTAATTGTCATAACCTTCTAAGGAATATATCATATAATAGAAGGCTATGACGTGAATATTTCTTTGGTGTGAAAAGTTCTAATACTTAGAAACTATATTATTTATTACTTTTGAAACTTTTCTTTTAGAGTTTTAAATAGCAATAGGCTATTATTGTCATAACCTGAACTCACTCGAGATTATAGATATTAAACCCAGACTATGACTCATGTCAAATAGTTTTCAAATTAAGGATCTGTGTAGATATAGAAAAAATAGGATGGATGTATTTATCTATTATTGAGATTTTCATTTTGATAAATGTATTATAATGGTTATATAGAGGTACATATTGTTAAATTCACCATAAATATTTAGGGCCAAAAGTAAAATAATTTTAATTAAAAAAAATCAAAGTTTGTTTTTACTGGTTTTAGTATCTTCTTTATAGCACTGTTATTTTTTATGACAGTACATGATTTAATGACAGGCGAATCTTCCATTACTGCAGAGTATTGTGCAAAGTATGGCTTTTTAGCATCACCTGGTTGCTGGTAATAAAATATTATAAGATTCTATATTTAGGTATCATAGCCTGAACAGTCAGGAATCCACTCACTAATAATTCAGACTATGACAACTTGTCTAAATGTCCATGACAAGACCGGGCAAGAGTATATTGTAATGATGATACATTAAAAATAATATTTATCAGTTTTACAAATTCTCATTCTATGTTCTGAAATTAAATTTATTTAATAATTACAATAAATATAAATAAGTATCTATTATTAGGAAAAAAAATTAAAAAAGTATTTATTGATTAGAAGAAGATCTTTCTATTTTTTTGAGAAAGTTAAAGTAGTTTTGAATTGAATCATTATAATACTTTTGTGCAATTTCTATTGATTTGTTGAAAGTTTCTGTAGATTTCAATACAGCATCATTTATTTTGTTTGTAGCAGTAACTGTATTGTCTGTAATATTTTGGTTGGTCTTGTTGTAAAGATCTGAATATCTGTTTGGTGATGTAGAATCATTTCTATAAGATCTAGATGTAACATCCAAAAATCTTGATATTGATGATTGATACGTTTCAAGAAGACTCTTTTGCAATTCTACAAAGGTGTTTGTGATTGATTGGAATGTATTAATGGCTTGTTGTTGGTAGTTGCTTGTTGTATCGATACTTTTCTCAATAATTTCTTTGCTTGTCTTTTGATATTTATTGATATTCTCATTGAATTTATTTGTTGTATCTGAAACATCGGATGTTATATTGTCTAACTGTTGTTTTTGTTGGTCTGAAAGTTTCTCTGTTTCATCTTTTATAGTGTTACTTTGTATTTTATTTTCATCTCTTGTGTTTGTCATATTAATAATTAATTACATGTTTATCCAGTTTATATGTAATAATAAATTAAAAAAAGTAATACTTAATTTATCAGTTTAGATAAATGTTGATTATTATTTTATTATTTGATTCTAAATTGTTAATAATTTCCTCTAATTTATCAAAAAATCCAACCATATCTGACTTTTCTAAATGTTCCGCAGTTGGAAGGGCAAGGAGCAGACCTACAAACTAAGATAGAAGAATTGCAAATAATAAACCAATCGTTGAGAGAGAAAAATGACAAAATGAAAGAAGATATCATTGCCAATCTGTCAGATAAACTAATTGTGCTATCAGAAAGATTGAAAAGAAGAAACATGATTTAAGTTTCAAGGATAAAAAGAATTTTAAATATACATTTGAGATAATTTATTACTTAATTGTCATAGCCCTCCAAGGAATATTCATAACAATAGAAGGCTATGACTGTTGATAGCAATTCCTTCCTTTCTATGCTGATATCTTTGTGTATAGATATGTTTTCAATACCTAGAGGCTAAACTATTTATGACTTTTGAAACTATTCTTCTAGAGTTTTAAATAATTAATTAATTGCCATAGCCTGAAAATTATTTAAGGCTAAAGATTTGTGTGAACAAGAAATGGGACGAGTTATGATTTTTTGTTTATATAAGATATTTTATTAAAATTTAATATCAATTTGATATATTCAACTTGTATTATATTTTTATCAATTATAAAAAATTGATCTAAGTATTATCATTTTAGGTATGACGATTCCTCGCATTTTTAGTTATTATGTTATTTTATTTTCTAGTTGAAAGATTCTAAAAGTAGAAAATATTTTGTCAGACCGGTTTTCTTTTTTTCTTCGGAGGATCTGCTTGACACACATAATCGCTTAGGGACTTAATCATTGGACCCATCTTATAGACTTCGGGCATAACATCTACATGAATATTGTTCTCATTCAGGGTTTTCATTGTAGAAGGTCCAACTGCAACTACTATAACCTCCTTGTTAAGGTAGTGTTGCAGTGGTTCTCTAAGAGAATATGATTCTGCTATATTGAAGAGGTCACGAACTGATGGCGGACTCGTAAATGTTATCGCATCTATACGTCCCTTACCGATGTCTTCTATGAGCTTGACCACCTTTGCTTCATTAGGTGGAATATACTTGAAGCCCATCATTTCCAGAATTCGCGCTCCACTCTCCTTGAGCTCAAGTGAATATCGATAGGTTGAGGACTCGAAGACCTGGGCTCCCGCTGCCTCAAGATCATTCTTTAGAAGAGGAGAGTAGGATCCATGCCATAGGACAGCTATATTTCTACCAACTATACTGAAACTTCTAAGCACCTTAGTTATTCCTTCGGCTGTATTCTCCTCTGGAATGATATCTGTCTTGATTCCATGGTTTGCCAAGGCAATCTTGGGCTTCAAACTTCTAGCGATAACAGTTGTTTGTTGTAAAGCTTCGGCAAGCTTCTTTTCTATCCCTATGTTTTTAGCCGTAGACATAAGAGAGTATACACCAGGACCAGTCATAAAGACCACGAAATCAACTCTCTTTTCTAATATCTTATTTATAAAGAACTCAGCTTCCTTAGATATATCCTGCCTTGCCTCTATGCCAACCGTTGGCGCAAGATAAGGTCGACCACCAAAACTAGTTACTACATGGGCTAACTCGGATGCTCTACGACTTCCTGTTATGGCAATTGTCAAACCTGCTAATGACGTCATCCATCACCTTTGGTAAACTCTACCATCATAGTTTTTTCTTGTAATTTTAATGAGATCTATCTCTACCGGCGTAAAGGGTTTAATCCTTTTTATTTTATAAATAACGTCCAAAGAAACAACAGCAATAATAGTAACAAAATCTTTTATTGGTATATATATTTTGTGTAATTAGGAGTCCTGAGAACTTACGATTTATGTAATAACACTTTTAATCCTATACATAAAGTTATATTTCTACAATATTTCTTATTGTAATTGTATATCCAGTAGATACTGTTTTTAAAACCTCTGTTCATTAAAAAGTCGTGATATACTGACTTTACTAAATTAGATGATTTGTTATATCTTTGTTCTATAATCATCCTTTTTCAATTCGCATTCAGTGTCTCTGCCTTTACACACTAAGACCTTTGAAATTGTCTTGGTAATAAAAATATTCTCTATTAATAAATTCCTAAAAAACAATAAGCATTTTTTGCTAGAAATTGAATGGGATCAGTCAATTTTTTCAAGAATGTCATAATTGTATCTTATTGATATCGGAATATATTATCAATTTTTCCTGTTAATCAATCTACTACTAACAATTGCTCCCAAAATTCCCACTCCAATAGCTGGCACAGCTAGTAAAGGATAGATCTGGAAAATCATTTCAAAATATATAGGAGCAGTAAGACTGGGCCATAAAGGTTGATTTGTGACTACTTCGTTATAGATATGAGTTATCATTGGATAATAAAGCATGAAGAATGAAGAGCCAAGAATCCCTCCTGATGTATAAATGTACACTCTCTTTAGTGGTAGTTTTGATAAAAATATATCAGCTATTATAATAGGAATAATATTAAGTACATAAAATGGAATTGTAGATAGCAATGATTTATTTGGAATTATCATTGTAACTATTGTGATAATCATAAAAATTGAACCAGTAAGAGATATAGCACCAAACTTTCTCTTTTTGTTACTGATTTCTACAACCAATCTCAATAATGATACTAAAATGAATGATATTAAAAATGGGAAGGTTAGGGTAGCTATAATGGCTGCAGTCGTAGGTTCTAAATTAAAGTTATAATATTCTGTATCTGAAAAAGGTAATGAGAACATATATGTTAAACCTGATGATGACATCCAAATGGGCAATATTCCTATAATAGTTAATGTTGTATAGAGTGATAATGGGATTTTTTCATTATTTTTAAATTTGTCAATATTATTATCCTGTCTTTTCTCTTGGCTAATACTATTATTGAGTATGACGAAATATGATGATGTTATACCTATCAGAGCTCCTATACTGCCTGCTAACATTCCAATTGTTAAAGTCAAATGTGGAGGGCTTAACAATCCATCTAAACCAAATGCGGAATGCCAAGAAAAATCCAGAGGTCCAGCTAATATTAACATAGAAACACCACTAATTACTAATTTTATTGATAAATCAAGTTCGAGATTTTTTTCTTTTTTTCTAGTAGAAATATAAATAGAAGATGACCTCCAATATAGAAACATAATTGTAGCTCCTACTAGGGATAGACCTATTCCACTATATAATATAACATGTGGAGGAGAGAAGAATGTTTCAGGTTTATTTAAAAGATGATTTGTTATATCCCAACTACCCCCACTCTCAGCGAGTAAAATACCGAAACTAACTAATATACAACCAACCAAATATCTATTTATCAAGCGCTTATAGAAATACGGATCTTCTATAACTGTACTATGATTTTTGCTATATTGGTGATTTTCAGTATTGTTATCAAAAACTCTGCGTCTAAAAGAAAATATCTTTTTCATATCAGATGTTAATAATTAACTGTATATTACATCAATATTATTTATTATTTCCTCTTTTTATTTATTTACTACGTCTACAGAAGATACAGCAATAAATTCCCCTTGATAATCTTTAATACCGAATCTAGGATAATGATCTAACTCATTGATGTGCGGTAATGCTATAGTTTTTAAAAATATAACAAATCTTCCAACACTAGTAGGTTTTACGTCTATACTTATCTGATAGTAGTCACCAGTGTGCCAAGGTCTGCTATTAGCTTCTATAGATGGATAAGGTGCTTTAATTACCTTATCGAATCCATAGTATTCTGATCCTACATCATCTCCAACTTCGATGAATACAGGTTTTTGAGTAAAGTTATAATCAGATATTTTTACGATACTATCTATAGAAGTTATATTAGGAAAAGACAATGAAACTACTTGCATATCTGCAGTATCTCCATTGTTCCTTGTAGTTATTGTTAAATCAAAGCTTTCTCCAAGAATAACTTTCGAGTTAGATAATTTAGCTCCAGTAATAACTGGTTGTGATTTTACTTCGGATGAAAACGATAAGTATAGTTGAGGAATATATAATATTGAAAGCGAGTAGTAAATTATTAAAGAAATAGCAGCAAGAACAATGAGTACTATAGTAGTATTTACTCTTATTATGTTGTTAGATCTTTTAGAATAATCAAAATTCATATTGAATGTCTTCTAAATGTTCTTTCTTTTGAATGTATAGATATATTTAATTTTTTACCTCTAATCAAATGTGATATATTATAGGGTCGTTTGTAAATTTAGAAATAATCTCCACTTAATTTGTTTTAATATAAATACGTCTTTTAGTTTAAAAATATAACTATTTATGAATATCTATTTTACTAAAAATTTGAACAAACAAAGACCTGAACTTTATTAATATCATCTATATAAAAGTAATTTATTTAGATGGATTCAAATATTATAACGTCAGGAAAAAATGCTGATGACATTCTAAATAAACTCTAGTACAAAAAGAATAATCAATAAACTTCTATTTTACAATTGAGCCCTAAAGATAATTAAAGATTATTATATAGATTAATAATAGAACATATAATATTTTAATTACTAAAACGAAAAAGTAATAAATCGAGATTTACTATATCTTCAACTAAGATGAGAATTATTGCTTATTGCTTATTGTTTATGCTTTTTTCTAAAAGAATTTTTTTATCTCTTTTTGTGTACAATAAAATTTTAATCTATTTGAAGATACTATAATTATGAATTATAAAGTATTTTTAAGATAATATAAGTTTAAGGATATATTCATTTCCTTTAACCAGATGTTGAATTTCCATTTTTTGCTTCATGATAAGTATACATATATAGAATTGTATCAAGTTATATAAAATGTAAATGATTTAATTATTTTGTATAAATAGCCAGGACCTATCATCACAATTCTTGGTTTTGTCTAGACTATGGAATTCATGACTAATACTATTTTGTTTAATTAACAGAATAAATTAATAACATCTATAAAATTTGTACTGTTAAAATTAGAAAAAGATTTAATTATTATTTCAAATATATCGATAATATATTTTTATTATTATTTAACATAAATAAAGTCTCTTGGAATGTATCATGAGGCATACCAAATCACTTTACTATATTTAAATTCTATAAAAATTATAGGTAGTTATTATATATATTAAGTAATCATTATATAAAAGTGCAAAAAAATAGTAAAAGAATTACATTATCTTTGTTATCTTTTATGTTAATTATCGTCATAACTATCATTATTATTAATTATAATCGTTCTAATACTCCATTATTTATATTAGATATTCATGCCGAACCAAATGATGACAACAAAGAAAAGGATGATGATGAACAGAAAAAAGAGAATAAAATAGTCGATGGAAATAAAGAGCAAGACCAAACAAAAGATAAAGATGTAGATAAAGATAAAGATGCAGATAAAGATAAAGAAAATGGTAACAAAAATGACAACTCCGATTTTGATCAAATGGATCCTGCTTATCGATCTTTCTTTCCTATAAAGCAAATAGTAATACCGGAAGTTTATGAAACCATACCAAACGGACAGACATACAGATTTAATATTAATAATCCCAATGATAAAGTTCAAGTAGACGAAGGAGAACATAAAACAATTTTTACACAACAAAATCTTGATGGAAGTTGGAGAATAGACTATGGAAAACCTAGAATAGATATCCATACCAAGGATGCTGGAATATTACCTGATAAAGTGGGCCAATTAAATAATCTATCGAAAGGTAAAATACAAAGTTGGAATTTTTCTGAATTAAAAAAGATTGGATATTGGTATAAACCGACTGATTGGAAAAATATAGAAGTCACTTTGATTTTTAAACTTCTTGATTCGGCACGTTCTAAAGGAGATCAACATGCTCTTTCAATAGTAACTAGATCAATATCTCATAGTCAACTTGATAATGAATATAAAAAGTCCGATGATGAACCACCATTTTTTTGTGGAGGGTCAAGTTACCATAATAACCTTTCCAACGACGGTAACGTTAGAATGAAAAAAGAACAATTTCATATTGATTATGAATGGGAAAGATACAATCCTAAAATAACAGTGGGAGATATATACAATAAAATTATTGGGTTCAAAGCAATAGTATACAATGTTAATGATACTGCCGTAAAACTAGAAACTTGGGTAGATACCGTAAATCAAGGTAGAGGACCGTATAAAAAAATACATGAAGGAATAGATTTGGGTAATTGGGGTGATAATATGAAATTATGTGGTGCTGAAAAAGAAGGTCAAGCAATTACATGGGGTTCTCCAATTGTTATACTCAAAGCAAATGATTTTAAATTTGACATATATGACCTAGAAATAAGAGAAATAGTTCCTCCACAATATATGTTTAATAAATAGTATTTTTTATAATTTGAATATTACAGGCAAAAGAAGTAGTAGTAAACGATGATTATTCATATTTGATAAATATTAGTTTTTTTTAACATTATATCATATCCTATAAAATATAAAAATATCTCTAAAATAAAATAAAATAAAACTATTAATTTAATTTAATCTAGTTATACACAAAAAGAATTATTTGATAAAAACTTTACTATAATTTTTATACAGCAAAATCTTGAATTTTGTCTTTTCAATGTATTGACAAAAATTTCTTCGAATTTTTTATATTAACATAGAATTAGATATGGTAAAATAATAATCACATACTTAATAATAAATTAGGAAATAAAATTGAAAAATTAACAACTTCAAAATAGATAATGAGAGCTAACAATTTATAAATACATGTCCGGGCTATTTTAGCTCAGATTGTAACCAGATCTACCCTTATTTGACATAGGATTAGGTCATAGTCTGGACCTATAGTCAACTCCGGTAAACTAGTTCAGACTATGAGAATTTTATAATAATTAAAAAAAATTATTATTACCAGCAATTAGAAACAAGTCCAACGTCATACTTGGCACAATAGTTTCAATTTTGGGAAGAATATCCTTTCATTGTTTGTAAATGTGTATTTGTAACTCGCGTTATTTACAAACTTTAGATTCAAGTTATACAAAAATAGATAAATAAATTTCTTAATAGAGAATAAACATTAATTTTAAATAGTGCTACATTATTCAATCCAAGGTATGAAAGGAATTCATCTCTATATTTCATTTTTAATCATTGCTATATTTCCTACAATGGCATGGGCAGAAGAAGAATCTAATTACTCTTCACCTTCATCATTATCATCATCCTCATTAAACAATACAGATGTTGATTTTGCAACTAATATAGAATTTATTAAAGGTCATTTATCTGCTGCAATTTCAAATAAAGAAGCTGGAAATAATGAACTTACACAGACACACACTTTTCATCCAATAACTGAAATATACACATTGATTAGAGATCAATTATCATCCGCTGATAGTGAATTAAACCAAACATTAATTAATTCACTAAATAATCTAACATCAATAGTTTTTACATCTAAACCTGCCGAATTTGTAGATTCTGCAACTTTTGTAAAGAGCCTATTAGACAAAGCACTAATTA
Source organism: Nitrososphaeraceae archaeon (assembly GCA_035630235.1). Taxonomy (GTDB): domain Archaea; phylum Thermoproteota; class Nitrososphaeria; order Nitrososphaerales; family Nitrososphaeraceae; genus TH1177. The sequence continues at coordinate 9,624 of DASQLB010000107.1, forward strand.
CAGTAGTACCCGAAAATGAAGTTGCAAATATTAACTTCAATATGAGCACTTTGATTAATTTACTTAAAACTGCTGAATCAGAATATGAGATAGGAATTGTTAATGGTACAATTGCAAATATTGCCGAATATCAGGATGCTCAAGGATTTGTTTCTTCTGCTAGCGATATATTGAATAAAACATTAAATAGTTTGAATCAAACATCTAATGAGAAATTTACAAAAATTAAAGATTCCCTTCATGAACTAAATACATCTATTAATAACAAAGAAAATTCAACAGGAATTTCTACAATAATTAATAATATAACAAATACTATTCCAAATTTACTAAATGTAAAAGCAGGGGATCTTGTTATTCTTGTCTCTACTGATACAGAATCATCGGAATTAATTAATAATATACGCACTTTATTAGATCAATCTATTGAAAAAGCAAAGAATGGCAATTATCAAAATGCTGAGAGTTTAGTAATAGAAGCTTATCTAGATAACTTTGAATTTCTAGAAGGTGAAATAGCAAAACATGATGAATCACTTATGAAGGATACGGAAGTACTTTTGAGAGAACAACTACGAAATCTTATACAAGGAAAAGCTGATATACAAGATATACAAGCAATGATAGATAAAATAAATATCAAACTAAATGAAATAGAAACAATACTACATTAAAAAATTGCTTATTAGCAATTGTATCTTTTATTATTTTTATTAAGATTGTACAAAATATAATAAACAATCATGATGACGAATATTCAAGGTACATCATTATTCAAATCATATTACACAGATCTAAAATTCAAAGGATTGTTAAGAAAGGATGATTAATTCATATATTTTTATTGGATTATTATGTCTCATTC
>DASQLB010000108.1:0-2782 GCA_035630235.1 Nitrososphaeraceae archaeon
TTCAATATATAATTTGAAATTTCTTCTAAGACGAATTTATTGACTTATTTTCTACCATGTACAACAAATTTTAATTTATTATCTTCCATAACTAAGTACTATAACAAAGTCACTTCTTATTATTATAGTTATTGAGAAAATCTAAAAGTATATCAAGACTATAAAATGTACTAAATCAGTAATATTTTCTGAATTGATTTCATAATAAAAATTAGCACCTGTAAATCACAATAAACATTCACTAATCTAATTTAGTAATACTATGTTAGCAAGTGTACCTACCAATTTCAATTATATTGTAAATATCTAAAAGTTGTATGTACAAGTCACAGCTATTTACCTTTGGATTTTTGCTAAGTTCATTGGTAATGTTAGTATTAGTCCCTTTCTTGAACCAACAGCAGAATAGTTTTTCAAATGTAATGGCTCAAGAATATGAGAAATATGGGGATAGTTATTACAGCCAAATCCCAACAGAAGATAAGAAATATGAGTGTAGAACAGGGCCATTTGAAGGCTTTTTTGTAAGTTCAGTAGAATTTTGTAAGCATGTTAAATTCGATAAAGATAAGGATAGAAAGGATAATCAAACAGGAACTCAAGGTCCTCCTGGTCCTGCAGGTCCGGAAGGCCCAGCGGGTTCACAAGGAATTGAAGGCCCACCAGGAGAAGATGGAATCGATGGAGTTAACGGAACCAATGGTTTACCAGGCCCACCAGGAATAACTCAACTCATAAATGGCACAAATATTTATCCTGTGCAAAATATAGGGTCTCCAGGCGAAATAGTAAATGCTGTATGTGAACCTGGTGATTTTGTACTCACTGGAGGATTTACCTTTGGAGGTTCGCCAGAAGATGCTATACCTGAAATTCTTTCTAGTATCCCAATCAATCCGCATATCGGAATACCAAGCAATCCTGAAGGTGGTGGTTGGCAAGTTGTAACAGCAGGAGAGTCACCAAGACCCATTTTTGCTTTTGCATATTGTTTTGACAATTCGCCATAACTTTTTTATTTTATTTTTTTTAATTTATGCTCAAAGAAGAAAAAACTATTTTAAAATATATTAAGTTTCTAACGATAAAAGCTAAATACCATGTAGTAGAACTTGTAGTAGTAGACTCTTATTTTAAAACTGCTATCGGTATTACTCCATCATTGAGATATTTCTATAGAATTCAATACAGTGAATATCACAAAGGAAAATGTGCATAAACTTTTCTTAAATTGATTATACATTGACAAAATAATGAAGAAATTTTGATGTATGTTTATATGTTTTACAATAAGTTTCTAACGATAAAAGCTAAATACGATGTAATAGAACCCTTATTATTATTAATTTGAAAGGCAATATCATATCAAATTATTTGTCTTTAGATAATACATGTATTTATTTAGGCTTATGCAATAGAAGAAATAGATATTTATATGTTCATTTCCTCCAATAACTTCAGAATCCGCAACTGTAGAAATTAAACCTATTGCATTGACTATCTTTCCATCATCTGTTATCAAGGTATTATTTAGTACCTTCTTTTTTATGCTAGTACGATTATGTAGAATTTTTATTTCTGCATCTTGGATAAATTTACCTGTATGGTCGCCAATTTCTAGCTGATAACCAAACTCATTAGCTAATAGAGCAATAACTGTCAATGGATTTTCAATTGATATATTTTGTACTAGTTGTTTGCCAACTATGAATACACTATCTACATTTACTTCATCTCCAGTTTCACTTCTACCATCTATCAAAAGATAGTAATTGTCAAATTTTTTTAGAACGTATATTACTTTATAATCTTGAAGCTTGATTATTTTCTTGCTATCTGGATTCTCTATAGAATGTATTACTTTATCTGGAGATATATTAAAACGCTTTAAATATACTTCATCTATAGTTTCATCTAATATGACCTTCAACAATAATATATTTAATTTGTTGATATTTAGCCATTTTTTATACATTAAGTAAAATATAATTAAATATCTTCTTTCTGTTAATTGTAGCTTACTTTAATATAATCTATTTATAATTTATTAAACCTGCCAACTTTATAGGGGAAAAGACAAGAATAATAGAATCTCTAATATTTGTAATTGCTTGTATCATTTGAGGATATAACCAGTCTTTGTCTTCTTTTGAAATTTGTGGGTCTGAAAGAAAAAAGTCACCTGTTATAACTAACAATTTAGAATTGTATTGTTCTAAATCCTTTTCCAATTCTTTTATCAAAAAATGAGCCAATTGATGTATTGTGAACATCCTTCTTACTATGATACGTTTCAATGCCCTATCTAATATCTTGTATTTTTTATCAGCTATTTCTGTTATATTGTAAAAGTCCAATTTGTTATCAGTTACCAACACATATACAGTAGGAGATTCAAGACCATTATGAGGTTTTGGCAATATACCTCTGACAATAGTATCACAAACGAAATCTGAATGAGGTTTAACAAAACAAGCTATTTCGTCTATTGTTAGTTCAATTGTTTTTCTTTTCTTGTTATTTCTATCATTTGAGGGAAATTCAAGAATAAATTTATCTTCCAAGAGTTTTTGAGCTGATATAAATTTCGGTAAGGATGTTAGTTCATTATTTAATAATATCAACTACAACAAGTCAAAATAGCATTCTATTTAATTTAGCAAGCTGGTTGAAGAGAGGGAGGGAGATAAGTCTTTAAAGTTGCCACTTATTTAATAATTATATCAACTAAATAACAAAAAGACATAAGACTGTAGAAGAGGACATATATTAGACTTTGTAA
>DASQLB010000109.1:0-4440 GCA_035630235.1 Nitrososphaeraceae archaeon
GATCTTTTTTAGTCTTTGAATTTCAACTTCTTTTGGTATTAATGCGGGCATCTGAGCCATATCTGTCAACTTATACTCTTTAAAGTAAGATATAAAGATGTATTTGTAAATAGTTGTGATATTTATATAATAATTATAATTATATTAAGTTATTTTCTAAATATTGAATGATATATGTATTTATATTATAAGATTTATTCAAAATCTGAGATAAGCATTCATGATAATCATGATTGATTAACAAATTTATATTTGCAATCGGCTAAATGAGTTGGCACATTATAAGTCTATAAAATTTTAACAAGGGTGTTATCCTAAATTAATTTATTTGTTAAAATCTTAATATAATCTCTTCAGTATTTCAATATAATCTACTTTATCAGCAGGTTTGACTACCATTTTCAAGTGGTATTTTTCTCAGGTTTCATCTATATCATTAATTGAGAAATAATCACCATGAAACAAGTCTCTTACATTGTTTTTATTACGTTTGATTATATTGGAAATTTATTTCAAGAAATTGAGCAAAGGAGTGAATAACCGTGAGATAAAACAAGTTGTAGTAAAAATTTATAGTCATACTCTTCTAATAAGGGAGACATATATTTAGAAGTCTACGATACTTGGATATTACCATGGTCTAGAGTATTGCATCCATTTAAAATATTTTTAATAATTTTCTACAATATATTTTATTATCTATTTAATAGCCATACCCTACTAGTTCTTGGCAGAAATGATAAGAGGGTACTAGGTATAGTAGAGTAAGAAATTCCCAAAAAGAAAAATAGGGAATGACAGTTAAATTTCTAATTAACTATTCCATATCATCCAAAATAATACTGAAAAATGTTGCGTAACTTCTTTTTTTTACCAGAGCATATATCAATACCATTATGATTCATTTCATTTTCTCAAATCTACTTCAGACATTTTACAATATTATGTATTGTTGAATTTTTTAATTGTTGAATGTACTGTTGTCAATAATTAGATTTTTTTAAGAATAGTCTTCTTTATTTAACACATTTGTATAGATCTTTCCAGATTTAGCTAGATAAGCAGGAATACCTATACCTATAGCTATTATTGTACTTTTTTGATCTGCGTGAGGAAGAAAAGTTTCTGTTACTTCATCGTCATAAAATGTTGAACCGGAAGCGCCCAATCCTTGAGAATATGAAGTAAGGTATATTTTTCCAGCACATATTCCTCCTTCTAGTTGTATAGCTCGATAACCTCTATTTCCTAAGTATTTTAATATCTTATCCATACTTGATAAAAGAAAAAATACTACACTCGCATCACTAAATAACTTTTGATCAAGACACAAATGTCCTGATTGTTCCCTAAAATCACCTTCTTTGAGTTGTTCGATATTATTTTCTAATTTATTGTAATAATACATACCAGATTGTAAATTCGTGACAGAATTTGCTATAAAGTAAATATCAATCAGGCTTTGTTCATTGGTAATAAAATCAAAAGGTACACTGATACTAGAAAGATATAAAATAGTTTGTAGTTGGCTGAGGGTTATGGGTTTTTTTGAAAATCTTCTTGTTGATCCACGTTGTAAAATTAGGTTCCCAATATTAGTAGTGTTAATAATACTAATTTTATCATAAGGAACTTTTCCTGTGTTGTATAAATTTCTATCATCTTTATTTTTCAAAGTCCAATTTGTTATTTCTATCATGGTACTGAGATAAGAAGATTCATGTATTTTCCATATTTCTGGATAAACCGTTTCTTCATATTTTGAAATGGGTTTAGTTTCACAATTCAGAGCTGAAAGTTCACTGGAATTCAATTGATTATAATAATCAGAATTGCAACCGCTTCCAATTGAAGCTAATGCAATAGCTACTTCTTTTTGATCCTGTAATCCTAGTAAATTATTAATGAGTTTATCTTGATATCCTAAAATAATTTCGGATGATAAATGATTATTGTTACATAAAGCCAAAAAGTTAGCGAGAATTACACCTGCATCCCAAAACCAGTGTCGATATGAACGTGCTTGATATTTCCATGAGTTTCTCCAAGATATTGACGTAAAAATTAAGGTAATTGGAGCTTGAAATACTTTATTGTTATTTCCAGTGGCTGTGAATAGTAGTGATCTAAAATCGCCTTTTCTTAACTGAGTTAATGTAAAATCTCCTGGACAAAAGTGATACACACCTGCATCTAGATTTTGGAGATTTTGACAAATTAAATAAATTTCAATTGGGTATAAAGCACCCGTAGCCGAGGCTGCCCTCATATAATATACATTATCATTTGATTTTATTTTTCGTGTAATTCCTGCAGAAAAAAAAAGTATCTGAGATAAAGTTTTTAGATCTATTTGTTTCTCTTCATTTAGATTCAAATTTGTTTGTTGTTTCAAACATTCGATAGAATCTTCAATTGGATACGGAAATGTAGATGGTAAATCTACTTTAGGTTTATTTAAATATAGTTTAAAGGGAAACGGTTTATTTTCCCAATCTAGATAATGACGGTTAAAATAGATAGTTACAGGAGAGTGTTTTGTGGTTTCATGAAACTGTTTTGCAATTTTTATATTTTGATTCAAGGATATATGCTAAATTAATATCATAAAAAATTATTTAAAGAGATTTGTTACTTGTCCCCATATCTGATCTAAGAAATTTTTTCCTATTTCCATGGGATCTTCCGTAGGTGTTTGTGTACCTTCTGTAGCATTTTCAGCACCTTCTGTAGCATTAGTTGCTGCACCTTGTGTACCAGATACCGTTTCTTCTATCTGATCTCTTGTACCTTCTGTAGCATTTTCAGCACCTTCTGTAGCATTAGTTGCTGCACTAGTGCCCGAAACCATATCTTCTATCTGCTCTTTTGCACCTTCTGTAGCATTAGTTGCTGCACTTTTTGCGCTAGATAGTGATTCTTCTATCTGCTCTTTTGCACCTTCTGTAGCATTAGTTGCTGCACCTTGTGTACCAGATACCGTTTCTTCTATCTGATCTCTTGTACCTTCTGTAGCATTTTCAGCACCTTCTGTAGCGTTAGCTATTGCACTTTGTGTACCAGTTACCGTTTTTTCTATCTGATCTCTTGCACCAGCTATTGCACTTTCTGTAGCATTACCCATATCGGATGCAATATTTTCTATTTGTTGAAAAGTTTGAGAGGAAGTAGTATTTTTTGTTGGTTGTGTTGCATTTTCAGTAGCCGTTGCAACTGATTTAGAAGCATTACTCACAGATTCGGTTATTTCTGAAATACCTTCAGTAGCTGACTTCTCTACAGTTTCTAAAGTATTTTCTATAATTTCATTTTCTGCTTGCTGAGCATATGTAAGTTGAGGAATTGAGATTGTTAACATTCCAAATGTCAATAATAAAATTACTAAAAAAGCTCCATTACATTTCATAGCATTTTAGAATGAACAAATATTATTTATCTCTTTCTTGATTGTTTTATGACTTGAGAAATATATAAAAACTTTTTAAAAATCAATATATCACTTGATACTATCGTTTTGGTTACTACATTCAGATAAAGTAATTATATTTTTCAAAACACTGCTTAATAAATTCATAACAAATAGAATCTAAATGGAAGTTTTGATCAAATAATTCCACTATTGGATAAAGAAAAAAGAAACTAAAAAATTAATTCTATTGAGTATAAAAAATTGTTTAAATAAATAAATACATCCTAAATAGAAGCATTCTATTTATAAATTGAAAATAAAGAGTCAAACAAATTTGATAATTTTTGGATCAAGTTATGTCTATAAGAAGTATAAATTACTAAATCTCCATATTGTGTTACAAAATAATAATAAATGATACGAATTGAAATTGTATCTATATAAAATCAATAATTAGAGAAAACTAATTAATACTTAATTAAATTTGAAGGTTATGTATACCATATAATCATTATTGAGTATTAAATTCTCTAATTAAACAACTCCATACAGAAACATAACTTCTTTTATAATCCTTGAATATTATTTATTCTTTAGAAGTATCACGTAGACTTACCAAGAAAATACAACTACAAAGAGTACATTACAGTTATAATGAAGGATCTGTGTTTCTGATAAGTATTTATTTACATATTGGAATACTATTTTGTTAATTAACATAAAGTACCAGAATAACTGTTTACATTAATCTATGATTAATAGCATTAATAAAAATATTTCAGAATGTTGTTAATCAAGTTTGATTATCATCAATGCTTATCTCAGATTTAGAATAAATCTTATAATATAATTACATATATCATTCAATATTTTGTAAATAACTTAATATAAATTATAATTATTATATAAATATCACAACTATTTACAAATACATCTTTATATCTTACTTTAAAGAGTATAAGTTGACAGATATGGCTCAGATGCCCGCATTAATACCAAAAGAAGTTGAAATTCAAAGACTAAAAAAGATC
>DASQLB010000110.1:0-17369 GCA_035630235.1 Nitrososphaeraceae archaeon
GAGATGGTAGTAGTATTTTCTTAAATTAACACAGCCGGCTTTCTACATTAAATATTTAAAAATATTTATTTATAATAATAAAGTATTAACATATGCTATACAAGTAGCAACATCATAAATATTATTTCCGTAAATTGTAGAACTAAATTTTAAAAATAAAAAAAGAGTAGGTTATTTTAAATAACTTGCCACGGTCTAGTAGCAAAAGTTACTCCGAGTCCAGCGCCAATAATTATTACTTGATACCATACATTTTCCCATGGTACTGGCTTTAATATTGCAGGACCAGTTACCTGAACTGTTTGACCTGGGCCTAAACCTGGGCCTACCGTTGCAACGTTAAGCTGGGTATGAACGTGGTATACGCCTGGTTCTAGGGCTTTTGCAGTTACTGTGTATGGAATTGTAGCCTGAGGTTCAAGCACAAATACGTTACCTGGTGGGTCTCTAGCAGTAAATTCCCATCTGTTACCTGCGTTAGTAGATTCACTAAACAGAGAAATCCATGCTCTTAATGGTCTATTGACTAGACTTTGTAACGTGCCTGTTACTGTTATTTCCTCTCCAGTTTGCAAATTTTGTGCTGAAAAAGCTTCATCCTGAATTCTAACGAATCTACTTTGAAGCTGTGCCTGAACACCATGACCCTCAGCATCCTTAACTGGAATGAGAGTTACTGCAGTAGACATCACAATAACTATAGCTATAGTTACCGCTAATGCACTTTTTATCATATCGTATAGTAGGGAAGGCGAATAACATGGATATATGTTTTGCTGTTTTCGTATCCTTTCATTTGTAAAACATTTTTATAATAATAAAACGTATAATCTGATGTTAAAACTAATTAAATCTAATTAAATCTAAATGTCTATCCTGGTCATCATTATACAAAGGAATAGAAAAATTTAAAAAGGATATTTCAGACACTAATACTACATGACTTTACCAAAAGGATATAGTAGCGGTGGAAGAAGAGTTGACGGTGGAAATCGTGATGAAATAGAGCGTATGATAGGCCGTAGAGTTGAAAACATGAGAGGGATTTTCGTTCTTGGATTCATCTTATGTTGGGTTGCAACTGCTGGTGGTATCTACGTTGGTGTAACTGTATATCCGTGGGCTTATCCATTACCTAGTGGAATGTTTGCGTTATCTGTACTCACCGTCATAGAAGTATTAGGAATAATATTTATCTTAAAAGTTGCAGGCGAAAAACCAATGCGTCCATAACCTTTTTTTAATCTATTAATACTTTTTAAAAATCTTTCTTGATTAATAACCATAATTAGTAACAATATAAAGAATATAAATTAATTCAATAAAAAAATAAAATTTTATATACAACTTTCAATTGTAGGATGTTAATGGTCTGGCTACGACGTACAACGCACTATCTATTCATAGTGGTCGTTGCTGTTAACAGTACATTATTGACTATCAATGCTGGTGACTATATCTTCTATACTGATTGGGCGTGGACTTCATTTGTAGTATTTTCTATATCACAATCTACTATGCTTGTGGTAGGAGCGATTTATTATATGCTCTTCACAGGAGTTCCAGGTACAGCTACGTATTACGCAACAATTATGACAATATATACTTGGGTTGCAAAAGGTGCATGGTTTGCTTTAGGATATCCGTATGACTTTGTAGTAGTACCAGTTTGGATACCTTCGGCAATGCTATTAGACCTATCATATTGGGCTACACGACGAAACAAGCATGCAGCCATTCTAATAGGTGGAACACTGGTTGGAATGTCATTGCCTGTATTCAATATGATAAATCTGTTGCTAGTTAGGGATCCGCTAGAAATGGCATTCAAATATCCTAGACCCACATTACCCCCGTATATGACGCCTATAGAGCCTCAGGTCGGTAAGTTCTACAATAGTCCTGTAGCCTTAGGAGCAGGTGCAGGTGCAGTGCTTTGTGTGCCAATAGCAGCACTAGGCGCGAAGTTGAATACTTGGACTTACAGGTGGATGGCAGCCTGGAGTAAATGGGATTAAAATCCCTCATTTTTCATTTTAATTTTTTTGAAACATATTCAACACTACTAAAGTTTTTATATAAATATAAAATTTCTTAATTTAAATTCTTATTAAATACAATAAAAATACAATAAAAATAATTTAATTATATGTATATACTTGTTTTATGCATTAACTTTGAGTGATTTTAATAATTCATTTATGTTAGAATTCGTTTTATTTTTATCCAAAATAATTTCTTGACTTGCAGGAGGATACTTTATATAATTATCTATCTTCATCGCAATTCTTTCGTCATACGATGCAACATTTTCATTTTGATAAAATATTCCAATAGGTATCTTATCTCCCCATTCATTTGACTTTTCAATAACTCTTGAAGCAATTTCATAATATTGATCTGGGTCCTTTACTTCTCCATTATAACCAGAATTGTCTAATTTATATATACGCGGGATGGGTTTTCCATTTTCTTGATCAGTATTGTCCAGACCTTGGAACCATTCCTTAGTATTTATATCATTGTAAGTTGGACAGGGTTGTAGTACATCTAAATAAGCTAATCCTTTATGTTGTACAGCCTTTACTATCAAATCTTTAAGATGTCTGATATCGTACGCATAACCTCTTGCAATAAATGTAAAACCAGAAATAAAAGCAAGTGCTATTGGATTGATAGAATCATTAACGTTAGGTTGAGACAATGATTTTGTCTTCATACCTAATTTTAATGTGGGAGAAGCTTGTCCCTTTGTTAATCCATATACCCCGTTATTGTAAATGATATATGTCAAATCTATGTTTCTTCTTCCAGAACTAACAAAATGTCCAACACCTATTCCAAGGCCATCTCCATCTCCACCAACGGCAATTACTTCGAGGTCAGGATTACATAGTTTAGCGCCTTGAGCAAATGGAAGTACTCTACCATGTAATGTATGTATTCCATATGTGTGAATAAAATGAGGAGTTTTTCCTGAACATCCAATACCTGAAAAAATAGCAGCCTTATGTGTAGGGATTGCCAGTTCCGCTAATGCCATTTGTATGGCATTTAATATTCCAAAATCGCCACAGCCTGGACACCAATCATTATGTACTTCTGTTTTATAATCCGCCGGTTTAAGTGCCATAATCTAAAACAATTCTCCTCTTATCTACATTATTATTCACTATCCCCTTTATTACTCTATATAACTCATCACAGGAAATAGGCCTGCCATTATATTTTACTATTTCATAATCTATATCTCTCTGTAAATTCTGTTTGATAAGCTTTGCTAATTGAGATGAATAATTCATTTCTATGTTAATAATTGTTTTAGCTGAATTTAACAGCTTTTCTAATAATTGGTGAGGAAAAGGATTTAATAATTTAATCTGTACAAATTTTATTTTTATGCCTTCTTTGTTTAACTCATCTAAGGTGTCGAGAATAGCTCCCTTTGTGGATCCCCAGCTAGTAATTACAATATCGGAATTTTCATTATATGATAAAGCTTTGTCCTCGTCTTGTATTTCCTGTAAAATCAAATTTAATTTGCTCATACGTTTATCCATCATTTTTATTCTAATGGTAGGATCTTCTGTAATGTGTCCTTCTTCGTTGTGCTCATCACCAGTATTCCAAAATATTCCATTCTCTGTACCAAGTGGTGGTCTAGGAGAAATTGCTGTATTTTTTTGCAACTCAAATCTTTTAAAATGTTTTAATTTGTCCTGATCTTTTGTTTTATTATTAATTTTCTTAATAAGATATCCTCTATCAATACTGATTTTATTTGGATCAAAATTTTTACAGGTCATTACGCTACTTGCTATTGCTTTATCTAATAAATGAATTACCGGTAACTGAAAAATCTCTGCAAAATTAAATACTTTTAATGTATCATAAAAACTTTCTTCAATATCCCCCGATGCATACACTATTCTAGGAAATTCTCCATGACCTGCATTGATTGCAAATAATAAATCTCCTTGCTCATGTCGAGTAGGAAGACCTGTCGAGGGACCTGCTCGTTGATACAGTGATACTACTAACGGAACTTCATTAATACCTGCCCATCCCAAGGCCTCCGCCATTAATGAAAAACCAGGCCCAGAGGTTGCAGTTGCAGTCCTAGTTCCAGTCAAAGCTCCACCAATAGCCATAGTTATTGCAGAAATTTCATCTTCTGTCTGCATTACCAATACTGAACCCTTATTGCCATCTATTTGTTCTATTACTTGATTTGTCTCTAAAAATTCACTATCTTCACTTGCAGGTGTTATAGGATAATATGTCTGGAATCTACATCCAGCCACTATTTTACCTAATGCAGATGATTGACTTCCTTGTACTAAAATAATATCAGAAAAATCCATTTTATTTTTAGAAAAAGTAAATTTATTATTCTGAAATATCTGTTCGGCATAATTATAGGCGTATTCTGCAGCTGCGACGTTGATTTCTGCGATTTTTGGCTTTGTTCTAAATATATATTTTATTGCACGGGATAATGCTTGACGATCAATATTAATAAATGATAAAGATATAGATAATGCCAAGACATTTATCATTCTAGCAAGTTTACTTAATGCAGGATTATTAGTATGCTCTGAAAAGTTTTTTAATAGTTGATGATATGGAATTCCGTAACATTTTATAGAGTTTTGTTGTATCTTTTCTAATAATTTTTTGATTGTAAGTGGATCACCACCACTGTAATTACAATATTCTGTTATCTTGTTTTGAACATCAGGGTCTAACGTAGGTATTTCATTTATTGATGTTTCAATCAATTCAGAATTAAATATAATGATTCCATTAGTAGACACATCTTTTGCATGTCTAAATAAAGTCTCGGCATCAAAAGATACTAGAATATCTATAGATTCTTTATGTGATCGTATTGGTTTATTTGATACTCTAACAGTGAAATAGCTATGTTCTCCTTTTATATTTGAATAGTATTCTCGTTTTCCAAAAATATATAACCCATCTTCGGCACAAGTTTTAGAAAAGATATTAGCAGCAGAATCAACACCACTTCCTTGAGCTCCACCAATTACCCAAGTGATCTCGTTTACAACTTTATCGTGCATTCTATAATTTATATGGTGTTTTTATCTAATAAAAATCTTAAAAATAGAATTTATCCACCGCCAGTAACAGCATCATGTAAACAACATTCACAAGAAGTAGTTTCTCCACAATATGGACATACACACATGCATATTTCTATGGGATTTCCACAATAATCACATGATGTTTCAATATCCCTAATAGGATTTTTGACTGTGGTATTCATTTTTAATATAACCATATACCTTCTTATAAATAATTATTTATATGAATTTAATTATTTCATTTAATATTTTTTGAAAAGTTTATCTTTTAATTATAATTAGTAAATATTATGTCTAATGAAGAACTTGAAACCGAATTTGAAGAGGACTTGAAAGAAAGCTACGATGAATTTGAATGCATAGATAATTTGGATGAGGAATAATATGAAAAAAATATAGTGTATTTGATATTAAAATCGGCTCGATTAAGTTAAGATACAATTAAGCTGAGTCATTTCCTTTACCTCGAAATTCTTGTAATTTGTTATTGTGTCATTATACATTGGGATAAAAATTATATCCAATTATGTACATGAAATAAATTGTATTATTTTGTATGCAGATAGTAATCAGCACCATTGCAGGTTTCATTATAGCATGTACCTCATCCATCAGTGTAAACCACATGATTTCTATATTATCTTCTTTTTTCTCTCTAAATATTACTAATGCCTTAGACTTATTACGTAAACTAAACAAAGAAAATTAAGATAACGGTAATAGTTGATGTTCAAATTCTTCCAAATCTATACCCATATTAGAAATACATAGTTATAGCTTTTTACCTCAACTTAACACAGTCTTAATATTATAACTATTTCCAATAATTTCTAATTCTATAAATAAATAACACAAGCTAATTATATATAGTATGGTCTCTGAAGGTTCAGAATATAATAAAATTTACAATGCTATTTGTTCTGCTATAGCAAATTTAAAAGAAGAAGGAATAGATGTAATAACTAAATTTGAGAAGGATTCTGGATTTATTGGAATATATACATCGGATACTTCGGTTTTAAAGAGGGCTAAAAATGGTTTAAACGAAATATTAGAGTTATCATATTCTACAGCAGAACATCATCCTTATTGGAATTTAATATATAACACTTCCGAAATTGCAAAAACTACACTAGATAGTTGGAATGAAAATTTTAGTCTTGACCAGATACAAGAAATGCTTTGGAGAAATGATGAAATTAAAAATACTCTCAATAAATTAGAAAAATAAGATTCATCTTTAGTTTGTTATTGCTAACAATAATCATATAAATTTTAATAGTATTAAAAAATATAAACAGTCGTTTAATGAAATGGCTTATAATTTTATTTGTAATTACTTTAGTTTTTTTAGTTATATTCAAATTTCTATATTTTGGAGAATCTATTCCAATTTTAAATTTGTCTAATAATTTCGGAAATAATTCTCAAACATCCTTTTATCTAAATGGTTCTATATTTTCTTTAATCTTCATTGGAGATGAAATTCATGTGGAGGATAATAATAATTTTGCAAATCTTTTAAATTTAGGCAAAGAAAAAGAAGATGTAAATTTTGTAGATTTTTTAACAAATAGTTTAATTGATATTATTTCTAATGAAGGCGATTCAAGTTTTTCTTTAGAACAAGTACTTTCAAATTCAAATATTACTACATCTACTAATCCTAATAATTTAAAAAAACTTCTTCTTCTTAATGGCAGTTGGAATTTAGATGTAAAAAACGGGAATATTGTATCATTTGATGCTAAAATATCTACAATAAATAAAGATGGAATGTCTCCACATATGTATGAAATTCTAAATCTAGTTGTTGTAGATAGTAATACTCCTATTAAATTATCTCAAAGCGATAGTACTATTATAGAAGGTAGAGCAGACATTATAACTCCTGATAATATTAAAAACATTGGTCTCTATTTAATTTTGCAAGAAAATTCAATAAGTATTATTTTAGACCCTAAAATATTAGGAAATGATTACAATGGACAACCTATTTATGGATTAACCAATTATATAAAAAATTAGTATATTTACCTAATTACTTGTCCAATATGGGTAATCTTTAACTTTACATATCAGGTCATACCAAAACTAAACCTATAATAGATGCTTTTTAATATTTTAAATAATGACAATTTCTCTTGTAGCAACAGAGGAAGAGCGTAACGGCATCAAATTTAAGAATTTACATAATGAACAATTAGTTCAAGGAACTACATTAGTAAAGCGAGGTTTTGCTCATATGCAAAAACATGGTGTTATTATGGATGTGACTACTGTAGAACAGGCACAGATCGCAGAAGATGCAGGTGCTGTAGCAGTCATGGTTTTAGATAAATTACCTTACGATGTTAGAAAGGCTGGAGGAGTGGCTAGGACTGCAAGTATTAAGGTTATTGAAGAAATAATGAATGAAATTACAATACCACTTATGGCAAAATGTAGGATCGGACATATATCAGAGGCAAAAATACTTGAAGTAATAGGTGTTGATATGATTGATGAGAGTGAAGTTCTTACACCTGCAGATGAGGAGAACCATATATGGAAATGGGACTATACTACTCCTTTTGTTAACGGTGCAAAGAATCTCGGTGAGGCACTACGACGAATAGAAGAAGGAAGTTCTATGATTAGAACGAAAGGCGAACCTGGAACTGGAAATATTGCAGAAGCAGTACGACATATTAAACAAGTGAATAATGATATCAGAAAACTCCGATCTGTTTATTTTGATAAAGACGAACAAGAATTAATTAAATTTTCTCGTGAACTCAAAGTTTCTTATTCCTTAATTAAGGAAACTGCTAAACTATCTAGATTACCTGTAGTAAATTTTGCAGCAGGTGGTATATCAACACCTGCAGATGCAGCATTAGTTATGAATTTAGGCTGCGATGGTGTTTTCGTTGGCTCTGGTATTTTTAAAGCAGAAGACCCAGAACAAAGAGCTAAATCAGTAGTATTAGCTACAACATATTACGATGATCCTACGATAGTTATGGAAGCTCAAAAATTAGTAGATGAGAAAAAATCATTATTAGGTCTAGATACTAAAAGTCTTGAACTACGTATGCAAGAAAGAGGCCCGATGATTTGAGTAATATTAAGATAGGAGTACTAGGAATTCAAGGAGATATAGAAGAAAACATATTATCAATATCAGAAGCTTTAAAAAATCTAAACTTACAGGGAACCGTGGAATCAGTTCGCTATTCCGAATCCATAGCAGAATTAGATGGTTTAATATTGCCAGGTGGTGAAAGTACTGTAATTGGAAATTTGCTTTCTATTCAAGGTAATATCTTTCAAACTATCAAAAAGAAAATCACGGAAGGTATGCCGGTATTAGGCACGTGTGCGGGTTTGATAATGTTATCAAAACGAACATATGATAAAGTTGTTGGAGAGACAAAACAAAAATTATTTGGAGTGTTAGATGTTGTAATTGAAAGAAATGCATTCGGC
Organism: Nitrososphaeraceae archaeon; assembly: GCA_035630235.1. Lineage (GTDB taxonomy): Archaea > Thermoproteota > Nitrososphaeria > Nitrososphaerales > Nitrososphaeraceae > TH1177. The sequence continues at coordinate 8,580 of DASQLB010000110.1, forward strand.
AGACAGCATGAATCTTTTGAAGTTGATCTTGATATTCCAATTTTAGGTAAGGAACTTTTTAGGGGGATTTTCATAAGGTCGCCTATAATAAATAATGTTGGAGAAAGTGTAAATATCCTAACTAAACTCAATGATAAAATTGTAGCTGTAAAACAAAATAATATTATTGGAACATCATTTCATCCTGAACTTTCAACAGATAGAAGATTACATGAATTATTTATCAAAGATAGTGTAGAATTTAGCAAAAATTAAATTTTTCTAACATGCGGGGGGTGGGATTTGAACCCACGAACCTCTAAAGGACGGGATCACCCATTTTTAGATCTTAAGTCCCGCGTCTCCAAATTTTTTGTTATTTGGCCGGGCTCTACGACCCCCGCCCATTATGCAAGTCTGATAACCCTGATATTAAACTTTACAGATGTGATTTTGTAACATTTCATTTGTCATCTTAATATATAACAGCTAATTTAATTTGACGATTTATGGAAATGGTACTGCATTAAACGGAAGTATAAATGGCACTTCATCTTTCTCTTCCTTTTCATCCTTTTCCTCTTCCTTTTCGTCATTTACATTATCCTCACCATCATCAGCATTATTATCGTCAAATAATTCATCTAGAGATCTCTCTTCAAAATCCTCGTCCTTTTCGTCCTTTACATTATCCTCACTATCACTATCATCACTTTTCTCGTCCTTTTCGTCCTTTACATTATCCTCACTATCACTATCATCACTTTTCTCGTCCTTTTCGTCCTTTACATTATCCTCACTATCGTCTTCCTTTCCTAGCACAATATAATTATGAGATGAAATATCAATACTTAAAAATAGTAAAATACTTAGTAAAAATGGAATGTATATTTCTTTTCTAAACAACTGCAGTACTATTACTCATATTATTTTAAATTATATTAGCTTTAAGTAATGTATTACTAGATAATAATACTGGTATATTTAATAGAAATAATTTCTATATGAAACTATCATTAGATTGTTTTGTATATTTATGAACAAAATTTTCTTTGACGAGTATGAAAAATGTATGATAATTATTATCCTATTCTTTTCATTTTCGAGCCACATTTTGGACACATCAAATTATCATGCTTAGTTCCACATACCATGCAATAATAGTTTACCTTGTTAGAATTGAACATGGAAAAACTCTCTACTCCTCCAAATTTTCTCATCTCTCGTCTTCTTATGTAAAAGCTCAAAAATAATACTATTGGAATTATTACAATAATTGAATAGGGAAATGGGATTATAAAAGAAATTACAATACTAATTGCAAAATATATTGATATCCATTTTAATTGTTGTAAAATAAAATTTTTATTATTCAATAACTATATTATATATTTCATATAAATAAATCTTGATCTACTTTTAATTATTAGCATTGTATCTTAAAAACTGTAAATGATTGAGATAACTTTAGGACATACTCCAGATGCTGATGATGCGTTTATGTTTTATGGATTAGCAAGTGAAAATGTAGGGTCTAATGAATTTCATATTACACATGTAATTGAAGATATTGAAAAGCTCAATAAACGTGCATTGAACAATGAGTTAGACATAACAGCAATATCTGTTTATGCCTATGCTTTTCTTAAGGATTATGTAATTCTTCGAAGTGGAGGGAGTTTTGGAATAAATTATGGTCCAATTATTTTAGCAAAAGAGAAATTTTTAAAAGATGATCTAAATAAAAAGATAATAGCTATACCTGGAAAGATGACTTCAGCGTATTTATTATCATCTCTTTTGTTAGGTAATTTTAAAGAAAAAGAATTACCTTTTCATATTATACCTCAAGCAATAATAGACAATCAAGTTGATGCGGGTTTAGTAATTCATGAAATTCAACTTGCTTACAAGTCATTAAATCTACATAAAATTATAGATTTAGGATCTTGGTGGCATAATCTTACTAACGGTTTGCCCGTTCCATTGGGTATCAATGTTGCAAATAATAAAACATTAACACTAGAACAGATTAGACGCTTTGATTCTTTGTTTAAAAATTCTATAATTTATGGTCTAAATAACATAGAAGAAGCGTTAGATTATGCGATGAAGTATGGAAGAAGTCAATCAAAAGATATGATATCTAAATTTGTAAAGATGTATGTGAATGAAATCACCGTTGATATGGGTGAAAAGGGAAAGACATCTATTGAACGAATCTTTCAATTGGCATCTGAACGAAATATTATATCTCCATTTCAAATCTATTTTGCCTAATTTATAGAAATTTATAAAACCAAATTAAAATATAATTCTTATTTAATTAAAATAATAATCAGAACTATCTTGAAATCTTTCATCATAAGAATTTATTTGAGAAAATAGTATGAGTATATAGTTTTACATGTTTAAAATATAATATTATGATAAAAAGTAATAGATATTGCCGATTTTGTGATTTTCTGATATTGTGTTGATTTGTATGACTATTAGTATTTTTCTATTATATTAAAAAATGTATCTCGTTGAGCGGGTTCTCTTTTTATTTCTTTGATCAAATTTACAAGTTCCTGTATCGATATACCACTAGCTTTTCCCGCAGCACGAAATATTTCTTCTGAAAAAGCTGTACCAACTAAATCATTACCTCCATATGTAAGTGCTACCTGAGCTATTTTTTTACCTAGAGAAACCCAATAAACTGATATGTTGTCTAAAACATCTTTTAATAATAATCTAGCAATGGCTACTATTCTTAAGTCATAAGTAGAGGGACTTTCTCTAACAATCAATTTTTTCTTCTCTAATTCAGTATTTTCTAGACTAAACTTAAGTGGTATAAATGTATTGAAACCATGAGTTTTTTTATTAAGCTCTCTGATTTTTATAATATGATCTACTATATGTTCTGGCTTCTCAATATGTCCAAAAAGCATAGTAGAATTAGTTTTCAGACCAATTTCATGAGCTTGTTGAGCTGTATCAAGCCATTCTTCTCCTGAGCATTTTCCTCTTACAATAATATTTCTTATATCTGAGCTAAAAATTTCTGCTCCTCCTCCAGGAAGAGCATCCAAACCAGAATCTTTTAATCTTAATAAAATTTCTTTAACTGAGTTTTTGGTTAATTTAGATATGAAAAAAATTTCTGCAGGAGTAAGGGCTTTAACTTTTACAAACGGGAATTCTTTTTTTATATTCTTTATCATGTTTTCATAATATTCCAAACCAAGTTTTGGATGAAATCCTCCAACTATGTGTAATTCTGAAGCACCTAGTTGTTCTATAGCTATTCTAGCTCTTTCAACAATCTGTTCATTAGTTAATGTATAAGCATCATCTTCATGCCCTTTTCTATAGAAAGCACATAAAGAACAACTTGCTGCACAAATATTCGTATAATTTAAATAATATGATGAAACAAAAGTCACTATATTTCCTTTTGATTTTCTTCTAACTTGATCAGCAACAGAACCTAATAAGAAAAGATTTTCGTCAAATAATTGTAAACCATCATTATGTGTTAATTCCTCTCCAGATAATACTTTTTCAATAGCTTGTGTGGGTTGTGATATAATACTATTAGTAATCAATTGTTATAATAAATTTAATTTATTAATTGATATATATTCTTCTATATTACTGAGGATATTTTCTTGTAAAGAATAAATAGAATAATCAAGATACAATTTTCAATTGCAAAATAGTTTAAATTATATTGTTTCAAAATCGGAAATTGGAGATATTTTAAATAATGTATTAAAAGGAAGGAGACTTGGCCTTTATGATTGTAAGGAATTAATAAAATCTGACGATATATATACAATTGGCCTTGTTGCTAGTACTCTTAGAAAAATTCTCTTTGGTAATGTAGCCACTTTTATAAATAATATTATTTTGAATTATTCTAATGTTTGTGTAACATACTGTAAATTTTGTGCTTTTTATCGACCTCCAGGCCATGAAGAATCGTATACACACAATATTAAAGACATAATGAAGAGAATCGCCTTGTCAAAAGAAATGTTTGGAATTACTCAAGTTCTTTTTCAAGGGGGGCATAACCCAAATTTATCTATTGAATATTATGAAGAAATATTCAATGAAATAAAAAAATATCATCCATCAATTGCCATTCATGGTCTTTCTGCATCTGAAATTGATATGATATCAAAAGTCGAAAGGAGTAGTACCAAGGAAGTTCTATCTAGACTAAAAGATGCAGGTTTGGAATCATTACCAGGAGCAGGAGCAGAAATTCTTAATGATAGAGTAAAATCAGTAATAAGTCCGCTCAAGATAAAAAGTAACCAATGGTTAAATATTATGAAAGATGCACATGATCTTGGAATCAAGTCTTCCGCAACAATGATGTATGGAACTGTAGAAACCGATGACGAAATAGCACAACATATAATGAAAATATCGGAATTACAACAAAAAACTAATGGGTTTATAGCTTTTATTCCTTGGGGATTTGAACCTAATAAGACTGAAATGCAAGCAGAAGGAATTGCTAAATATTCTTCTGGAGGATTAAGGTTACTAAAAATGATTGCAATATCAAGAATTATGTTTTATGGGCTAATTTCTCATATTCAATCATCATGGCTTACAAATGGAGTTGGAATGGCACAATTGGCTCTTCATTTTGGTGCTGATGATTTTGGTGGAACGTTGATAGGTGAAGAGGTAGTTAGTGCAACAGGAGCACGATCAACTGAACTTACTTCTGTTAAGATTATTGAATCTATTAAACAAGCTGGATATTATGCTGCAGAACGAGATAATTTTTATAATGTAATAAAAAATTTCTAATTTAATCCTAGAGATAACAGATTAACGTAATAGAATTTCTATAAAATCCCATATACTATTTTTAATAAAAAAATTTAATAGTAATCACAAGTACGTTTAAATGTCTTTTAACAAATTGAATTTGATATGCCTGTTGGTATTGATGATATGGCACTTTATGTTCCAAAGTTATACATCGATTCAAAGGATTTTGCAATAGCTAGAGGTATAGATCCTCATAAACTGGAAATTGGGATAGGAATATATAAAATGGCTATGGTTGATACTAATCAGGATCCTGCATGTATGGCAGCAAATGCTTGTTTAAAATTAATGCAAAAAAATGATCTCAAACCACAGGATATTGGTAGAATGTATGTTGCTACTGAATCAGCATTAGACGAATCAAAAGCTATGAATTCTTTTGTAATTGGAATGCTTGAACAGATTTATGGTGATGGATCCTTTGAACATGCTGGCGGAATAGAATGTAAGTTTGCTTGTGTAAGTGGGTCCTATGCATTATATGACAATGCTAATTGGATCAGAGCTGAAGAAAATAATGATAGAGCTGCTATTGTTATTGTAAGTGATATTGCAAAATATGATTTAGGATCAGCTGGAGAGTATACACAGGGAGCGGGGGCAATCGCCATGTTAGTAAAGGAGAATCCCAGATTAGTTGTTTTTGATCCTAAAGTTACTTCTACAATAATTAAAAACGAGTATGATTTTTATAGGCCTTTTGGACGTGAAACTCCTTTAGTTAATGGAAATTATTCTAATTATTTGTATCTTATTCAAATTAAAAAAGCCTTTGATAGCTATCGAGAAAAAGCAATTAAAACTAAATTAATTCAATTGCAAGAAGATGAATCAATAACCGATAAAATTGATTATATTAGTGTGCATTTACCTTATCGGAAAATGGGTGAAAAGGCATTAGCATATCTTCTACGACACGAATGGAGATTTCTACCAAGATGGAAACAAATAATAGAAGAAGTAGGAATGGATGAACCTAATCCTAAGGATCCTCGTGGAACAATCGAATCCATTTTAGCTGATAAGGATTTTATGAAAGAAGATGACAAGTTCAGAAAAGCGTTTATGCGTACTTCTTTCTTCAAACAAGTTTTTGAACAAAAAATGGCTAGCTCTCTTGAAGCTTCAGCTATAATAGGGAATCTATATACCGCGTCAATGTATATGGGATTAAGAAGTTTATTAGAGTTTGAATATAAGAAAAATATTGATTTAGAAAATAAAAGAATAGGATTTGGATCATATGGAAGCGGCAGTAGCGCGATGGTCTTTAGTGGTGTTATACAATCTACCTATAAGGAAATTGTTAAAGATATGGATTTAGAAAAAGAAATAGGTACTCGTTCTAAATTGGATATGCAAGAATACATTCGTCTTCATTCAAATGAAGGAAAAATGAATGAACCAATTTCAAATTCTAATAATGAATTTGTTTTAGTAAAAATAGGTGGTAATACGGCTGATAAGGCTGGATTAAGAGAATACGTTTTTTCTAACTAATTTTTTTATTCTTCTAAATTAATGCAAAATTTTTTTAAATATTATGTAATAACTTTGAATATAATTTAGTAATTAAATTTTTATACCTGCATCCAGAAAAGCCGCAAGTAACAAGATTATTATAGAAAGAATTACAGTTAATCTTCCATAGTTAATAATTTTTGAACGGATTATACTAATATATTCTGATCCTCTGTTATCAATAATTTTTCCTTCTGTCTCTTTTCCGAAACTTTTAATATGAATAATATAGATTGTAAAAGTAATAATTACTAGTACAATTTTTATCAACAACAAAATTCCATAATCTGTTTCAATAAAATTATACGGATATTCAAAAAAAAATCTAGAATTATACAATCCTGTTGAGATCAAAATAATAAATGAAGGAAATGCAATATTGTTAAATCTTCTACCGATTTTAATCATTAAAATAATTCTTTCTTCCATTGAATTTCCAATATGCTTTAACATGGGAGCAAGAATTACTCCTATGAAGATTGATCCACCAACCCAAATACTTGCAGATAATAAGTGAATCCATATAACAAAACCATCAATTATATTCATTGTTCAACAGTGTTAATTTAAACCATCTAATCACTTTAATGTATCTTTATAGTGCTATATGATAATAAAAATTAAGAAACATTTTAATTCTTTTTTTGAAACTGTATTTGTAATATATGTTCCTTAGTAAAAGAAGAATAGTACTTTTTGGAGTAATAGGTGCTTTAGTGATTACGATTATTTTACTTCCACGAATCCAATATTTTGTTAATGCTCCTGATGTGAATGTAATTGATTTTAACCTAGCAGCTGTTAATATTAGTAATATTTCAAATAATACTAACAATATTGAGCTATCCTTACTTTTTGATGTTTATAATCCATCTGACAAAAGTGCAACTACATCAAAAGTTGAATATGATCTTTTTGGAGACAATAAATTATTAGGTCATGGTGTTTTATCTTATGAAGATATTCCATTAAATGGTAGGCCACAATTTTCTCCTGGGCAAACTACTACTTTAAAATCTGATATTATTCTTCAACCATCTGATATGAATATGGATGTAATTGAAAAATTAATAAGCAATTCATCAGATTCAGTAAATAGTATAAGATGGAATGTTAATGGATCTAGCCAAATAGAATCTGCATTTGTTATTCTTGAAAAAGACTTCAGTGATGTTCTTTAATTTTAGATAATAAAAATATGGGATTTTGTTGTAATTCTATAGCTGGGTTGATAGTCCTCTTTTTTTTGTATCAAGTATAACCCATTCTTCAATCCAGTTACATTTTGCAGGACTGTACTGGCTTGTCTCATCCTCTGTGGAACATAAATGTTGAAAAGTACAACTAAAACAGGGAGCTCCTTCCACACTAGCGATCTCAATGGGTCTCCTATCAGCTTCTTTTAATTGGGGTATTTTTTTTACTATTAATTTATAAGTCCACCTGCCTTTATATAACATTCTTTCTCTAGAGATAAGAGACTGTTTTTCAAGATTTCCAACCAATCTTGACCCATCTCTGCTGTCTATTGAGAACGATTTGCAAAGTTCTGTTTGAAATATTCCTGTTTCTCCACTATCCACTATTGCTTGAAACACTTGTTCTGTTAATTCACTTTTATTTTTTGCAGGCAACTTTGGTATATTTACATTTGAAGACAAAAGATAATACTTTTTAGTTTATTTGATATAAAAATCTAATGTATTTACTTGAGTAAAAGCTGATATATTTAAATTATAGCTAGTTAATTTATTGATAACTTGAACCTTGTTAATGATTGAAGATTCAAAATATTATTAAATTTCATAATTTAGATAATTCCGTCTCATTAAACTAAATATTCTTTGCATGAAGAGAGTAATAACATAGTATAGAGGCGAAAAAGTAATAAGAACAATATAACCACAATAAATTGTTGACAAAAATTTTAGGAAAAAATATCACAATAAGTTATATTATGATTTTCTCTAGTATGATGATAGCTACTGGGCTATTGTTATTTTCATCTAATGTGGATGTAATAATGGGAATTCCTGCAGATTTAGTAGAAGGAGACTATTTGTTTGGAAGAACAATAGGTATTGTAGACGATGAAAATGCAAAACCACTTTGGATAATATATGGAATTTGGAAGACCAATTTATCAAATCAAACTCAAGATGCTATAAACAATAATTCCATTGTTTTTGATACTTCTTTTGAAATGATCAAAACTGATGGAACATCGAAACATACTCACACTATAACTAATTTTGATTTAGTCGATACTTTGAACCAAAATAACCATACTGTATTTAACGGGACAGGAACTATTAGTATGCCTCAAGGACCAGTTACTAAAGTTCCTATAAGCATTCAAGTAATGAATAATACTCTTGGCATAATAAACATTGATTCAAATAAAATAGATAATCACTTTGGTAATGACCCATTGTATGGTATTCC
>DASQLB010000111.1:0-3457 GCA_035630235.1 Nitrososphaeraceae archaeon
ATCATGTCAAAATCTGAAATAGTTATCTCAATCGTAGGAGCAATTTGTTTTGATAATCCACCATAATTATCACCCATTATATATTATAAGAATTACTTATCTTTCTTGATAAGTTTATTATAATATTTCTTTTTTTTCAAATTATTAACTCTAATTTATAATACATTATAATTCTTGGCTCTTAAAAATGTCGTATATTTTTACATTTACGTAGTATCATTGAACAAAAATTATCTTCATCACAGACGATCTATTAAATGAAATTAAACATATTTTGTTAGAAAAAAAACAGAGGATATAATAAGTCATTCAATTTTTCCTTATATGATGGCATTGGATGGAAATATGAATATACAAACTACCAATATATAATTGGAGGGATTTCTAATAAAAAAAGAGATATTAACCAAAATATATTTAAAAATAAAAGATCCTGTAATATAATATATTACTTCAATGATGATATAGAGAAGAAAAGTCAATCTAATTTTTATAAAACTCTAACTAATAACTAATAACATGATGGTATTACATATATTGATATTAATTGCTACGACTTTATTAACATTATATAATATATTTCCGCCTATGTCATTTTATTCGGTTGACGCACAAATAATGGATACAAATTCAACAAATATACTACAAAATACACAATCATTACAACAACAAAATTCAACACATGGTAATCTAATAATTGGTTCTTTTGGTAATGACAGAATCTCAGGTACTGCAAATGACGATATCATAGTTGCATTATCCGGTTCAGATACTGTACATGGCTTAACAGGCAATGATAAAATACAAGGAAATGAAGAAACAGATCAATTATACGGTGATGAGGGGGACGATATGGTTCAAGGGGGAAGTGGTAGCGATATTTTGAATGGAGGCTCTGGTGATGATGTCATAGCTGGAGGAACAGACGATGATTATCTGATAGGAGGAACGGGAAATGATAAACTATATGGCGATATTGGAGATGATATTCTTTCTGGACAAGAAGGTGCGGATTATTTTGATTGTGGAGATGGAGTAGATGTGATAATTGATTTTAGTTTAAATGAAAGTGATGATACTGCCGGAAATTGTGAAGAAATACAAAACGAATCAAATAATCAATCAGGATAATTCACATAATAATTTGTCTTGATAAAAATGTTTTAGAAAAAACACAAATTAAAATGAAAATTTATTTTGTGGTCACAGACGAAAAGAATCTTGTAAACACTAATGCTAACATTTTAAACAATAATGTACCTTGATTGCTGTGATTAAATTATCTTAATCAATGTTGGAGCCTAGTCATCGATTGTTTTTCCCAAGTCATTGATATCAATTTCATCCTTTGAGGATCCAATGCCAAATGCCTCAAGTTGAGACTTAATTTTATTTGGTTGGGTAAAGATATTCATGTCACCATGATTATTTAAAACTACTTCACAATTGCCTGATTGAGTATCACCTTTATCGGGATCAAAATCTACTATAATATCGTTACCGTCACCACAATCAAAAAAGTTTATTCCCTTTCCTCCTATTGAAACATCATCACCAGCACCTCCATAAAGTTCGTCGTCTCCGTTACCTCCTAGTAGTAAGTCGGCACCTTGACCACCTTGAAGTATGTCACTGTCTGGCCCACCATAAAGTTTATCGCTTCCGTCTGATCCCAAAATTTTATCATTTCCTTCATCACCATAAAGCTCGTCATTACCTACAGAGCCCTGAATAACATCATTTTTTTCAAATCCTCTTACAATATCACCATTTTGACATGTTGAACCCAAACCTGATCCACTGACGATTACTGGGCAAGCAATAATTACATCGTTACATTTGGTTCCTAATGTAATAGGACGAGTTCCTACTATAATATTCGAATCTTTTGAACTACAATCATTATCACTTTTTGCTTGAACACTTAACAAAAAATGATTATTAAAAGTAAAATAAGAAAAAGATAAAAATGATATTAATAATCCTACAAATAATAAAATTTTACCCAATGTAGATAAATTTTCATAATGATGGTTGTGTTTATTATCATTACTATTTTTATGATCTACAATTGTCATGCCTAACATATAGAATTACCTGTTAATAAGTAATTTTATTATATGTAATAGGCGTTCTCTTATGTAATTTGGGGGATTTGATAATAACAAAATATAATTTGAAATTTAATATTTCTATTTTATGGTAATATGATTGTCATTCGTTCTTCAATATAATTAAGTTAATATTAATAAGATCCCTGTCTACATAATATCTAAATATATTCTGATTTTATTAATTATGATAAAAAAATTTTATCCTCAAATATAGTAAAAATTTATAGAAAAAATTGATAAAGCAATTCTTCTAAAATATGATATATCAACTACAACATATTATTTAATGACAAACATTATTTTATCATTAATTCTTTTACCTATGGTTCTTTTGCTATTTGTTATAATTGAGCAAATACAATCTATCAGAGCTGAATCTCCAAACGTTGAAATATTTCCATCATGCGGAGCTTTAACTGATCATAGGGTTTACTTCACCATTAATGGATTTAATCCTAATGGAAATGTAAGCTCTGTTAACTTAAGATATATTCACCTCTGTCATTCAATTCGGTGATAAAATAGTTCTCAAATGTAATATCATTGTACATTGAAACAAAGAATTGTATCCAGTTATGTACATGAAATAGATTACATTCATTTGTAACACACGGATAGTAATCGTCAAACAATTCAGTTCTATCTTTAAAATATTGGTTGACTCTTTCCATCAAACTCTTCTCAAAAGAAGAATGTAAATAGTGCTTCAATCCCAAGACATTACATGCTTCTGGATACCAAGTACCACCATCTGTGTAAACTGTATGTCTTCCATATTTTTCAACTAACGATCGAATAAATTTTTCAGCGATAAGCATATTTCTCTCCTCAGATATGTATATTCCAAGTACTGAACGATGAATTGGTTCAATACAAAACCATAACCAAAAGTGTTGGCTACCAATTTGAATAACAGTTTCATCTATTATGAAGGCGGATATTCTTTTCCTTTTGTAGATTTGAGAAGAACCAAATCTCTGAATCCAGTTCCATACAGACACGTAACTCCTCTTCTCCTCTCTGAATATTACTAATGCCTTTGATGTATTTCGTAAACTCAAGCCAAGAAAGTACAAATACAAAGAATACATAACTACAATAGTGGATGTCTTCTTTCTCTCAAATGTTATAACCATAACATGAGAATAGAGACATTCACAGCTATAGATTTATCGTTAACTTAACAGAACCCTGTTTTGGATTAATATATATCATAAACTACATCTGTTAAGTTTTTTTCTTTTATTTCTTTCACTAATTTTTGATGTAATTCTATAAATTCCTTAACTTTAGATTGATCTTTTATTAAATATATATTTATTAGATTTTCACATACATTTTTT
>DASQLB010000112.1:0-7886 GCA_035630235.1 Nitrososphaeraceae archaeon
TCCTCTATATTTAAATCCACAATTGTGAAACCCAATCTATTAAGCTCATATAGAATCACTGCAGCATTACGAAGATCTCGTTCATGTGAATGTTCTTTATTTGATATTATTGATGATAATAGCTTTTCAATACTTATCTCTTGATCAACAGTTAATTTTTTGTGATACATGTTTGAATTTGCTATAAAGTGGAATAATAGTATTACCTGAACTAAATTTTTTTTATTTGTTAGATAAAATTTTACATCAATAAAAATATCCCGAGTAAAACCAATCCCTTAACCCTAAAGATTGTTAAAAAGGAGGCAAAAGGAAAAAGGAAAGCCTACTTACAAAGTTAATGAAGCTATGACTAATAGCGTTATAGAAAATGTATCATAGACTAATATTAAATCTGTTACCATAAGAATTTAATTATAATTTTGACAGGTCTCCTGAATAATTTGCAATGATAAAATAGAAGTCAAAATATTATATTTAACGTCTTTATTTCATATTTTCGACGAGGTATTTAATGGAAAAAATCTGCAATAAGCTAATTAGTTAATTAGTCACAGAATTTGAGTTTATGACCTTATTATAATCATTTATAACATTTTCATCATACATATGTCTTTTCACTAGCAATGACATTTCTAGTGCACCCACCATGGTCTTTATTATATCTTGATAAAAAATGTTAGAAGCAGAATCTTTAGCTTTATTTTTTAAGTCCTTATTATTAATAACATTTGTTCTAGTCATCATTTCTTTATAGTTATTTTCAGTATCTTCACTATACCATCCTCTTGTCCATCCAACAAAAGGGAACTTTCCAAAAATAAAACCCAATTGTGACCAAAATGTCATGAGCTCACCAGCAACATGCTGTACATTATCTTGTCCTCCTGTAATTATAAAAGCAGCTACTTTATCTCTAATTAGAAATTTATTATTTGTAATTATCTGATTTTGAACACAATTCATTCTTTGAATCATTTTATAATACAAGGAACTGCTATTCCCCCATCTTATCGGCGTTGCAATTAATACGACATCTGCCCATAAAATCATTTTTTCATATATTTGTATCATCTCGTCTTCTTTATCCATTTCAGATATTGAGCATGGAAATATGCATGCTTTGGCATTCTTTGAATAATAACCTTCACAATGTTTAATTTCTAATTCTCTAAGTTTTATCAAGATAGTTTCTGTATTTAGTTTATTCTTAGTATAATCTAAAGCAAATTGTAAAGCACTTTCTGAAGTGCTTTTACGGGGAGCAATTTCATCATTTGCATTGGTTGTAGATATACCTAGAACTCTTATTTTTGAATTATTTAGTTCATGTAATAATTTATCAAAGGAGGCTGTAATGGTATTATTATTATTATCATCTGTAGTAGTAACATTAGACTTTTGTATTAAATAATTGTTTACCGAACTTTCTAACTCTGAGTAGGCTGTATGTGGTTTGTATACTCTTTTACCTGTATGTGATGGAAATGAATTTACATATAATTTACCATTAACTACTTTTACTTTATAGGAATTAACGCTATCTCCTCCTGTATGAGGGGATTTACCATTTTTCACAGAATATTTCCATCCATGCCATGGACATGTTACAATATCTCCGTTGAGAATACCTTCGCTGAGAGGTCCACCTTTATGTATACATGAACCAGATATCGCATAAAATCTGCCAGATATATTAAATATAGCTATATTGATATTTTTATTACTTGCAGTATCTTTTATAGTAATAGATTTGGATTTTCCTATAGGTATTTCGGTGGAGAATCCCACATATTTATAAGAATTATCTTTGTTTGATGGCAACAACATGTACATTCTTCTCCTCTTCATTTTATTATTAAGGATTTTAAATTTGTATTCTAAAGTTTATTAGGGATATTTTCGATTCATTCAATACACCTAACTTACATATGCTCGATAAGAGACAAGAAAAATGTCTCATAATCAATAACTGTACATTTTTTTATTTTATTGTATAGATCCATTTTAGGATATTTAGAACAATTTTTATTTTTATATGATGGTTCTGATATGAGTAATAAGACGTTGGACAAAACTATTGTACTGCTCATCCATCTGTCTCGGATTCAAAAATAACAAATATATTATTCCAGAGATACCAACTTCAATTTTCCGTGGATAATTCAATTTCCAAAAATAGATTAAAATTTTATAAATATATCCTTCGTAGATTATTCATATATTCTATCAATGAACTTCTTCAATACTTTCCAGAATTTTATTTAAGTTTTGTTTTTTTTCCATAATATTATTCCATGGGTTTTTTATTTTTTTATTTAATATCTCAGGTACATTGGGAATTGTAAAATCGGTTGGTAATACGTGCGATAGATCATCCCATTTAACAGGAAATGAGACAGTAGCAGAAGTAGTAGGTCTTGGGGAAAATATGGATGCTATTGTCTTTCCCTTCGCATTTTGATTATGATCAAAGAATACTTTACCTGTTCTTTTAGTAGTATCCCACTCCATGGTAATTTTTCTTGGATGTCTATTGATAAGAATTCTACCTATAACTTCTGCAAACGATCGAGTTTGTTCGTAAGTGTACAAATTAGCAATAGGAACAAAAATATGTAATCCTGTTTTCCCTGATGTCTTTATATATGATTCTATTTTTAGTTCGTCAAATAAATCTTTTAGATTAAAAGCAACATCAATCGTGGCTTGGAATGCTTGGATGTTGTATTCTGGCTCCTTTTGATCTATATCTTTTTCTTGTCCTGAATAAATGTAGGGATCTAAGTCAAAAACTATAAAATCAGGAAAATTTAAACGACATTTTTTCTTATCTATTATATCATCTTTTTGTTTACAGGAGTCAAATTTATCAATTCGGCTATACCATGGATGCATTTCTATACATCCCAGATTAGCAAGCCATAGAATAGTTTCTTTGTTATTACATATGATATAATTGATAACATTGTTTTCTCTTGATTCAGAATAAACTTCCACTGTCTGCACAAATGATGGTTTATTTTTTTGAGTCCAATTTTTGTGATAAAATGATTTTCCTTTAATTCCATCAGGATATCGACTTAGGGATAATGGTCTATCTTTGAGATAAGGAAGGATATATATACTTATTTTATCATAATATTCTATCAAATCTTTTTTTGTAATTTGTTGATGGTCTGTTGTTTTGTCCCAGAATACTTTATCGAGATTTGAGAAGAAGGAATAATTATTATTGTTATTATTACTATTACTATTAACTTTGTTACAGTAAAGATTGGTTTTTTCCCCTTCAGTTTTTTTTACTTTTACTGTTTTTATTAATTTTTCAGTATATTTTTCCCTTTCTAAAATACATTCCTTTGGTGACTTATCTTCTCTCAATCTGAGAAATATAGGAGACCTCATAATCATTTCATGTGTCCAATTACTAAATTTTATTTCTGCTACAAGTTCGGGTTGAACCCAAAACGGATCTCTATTAGTATAAGGTACATATTCAATTGGACATTTGTTTATCCTCATTTTTTGAAGCTTATCATATATCTGTCTTAATGACAAAAAATCAAATCCACTTCCCGTGTGACCAACAAATCGTAATTTACCTCCTGAATCATTAACGGCAAGAAGTAGTGAGCCAAAGTAATTTTTTCTGTTTCCTTCTCCTCTAGTGTAACCTATGATTACACAGTCTTGAGTTTTAATATGTTTTATTTTTAACCATTCTTTAGACCGTATCCCTTGTACATATTTACCTGATTTATGTTTGGCTATTAATCCTTCCAATCCCAAACGTTTAGTTGTATCGAAAAGTTCTTTACCCATTTCCTCGATAAAATCAGATATTTTAAAAATTGTGTTTACTCTAACAACTTCTGAAAGAATTCTTCGTCTCTCTAAAAATGGTAAAGTTTGTAAATTTTTTCCATCCAGATAAAGGATATCAAACAAGTAATACGTTGCCGGTAGCTGTCTTGAAAAGAGTTCTATATCTCTAGTAGAATCAACATTCATTCTCCTTTGATGATTCTGAAAACTTGGTATCCCTGTTTTTTTGTCTAATACAACAATCTCCCCATCTAAAATTGCTGATTTCTCACACTTTATATCCGATTGAGATGATGGTGTTATCTGTAATGCCTTTACTAGTTCTGGATATCTGTGAGTAATAAATTTTCCATTTCTGGATTGCAATTCTATTGTTCTTTTTAACTTGTTAAAGAACAGTATAGAACGAACTCCATCCCATTTGACCTCAAAGACCCAGTCTTTGCTGTTAAACGCTTCATCTACTAATGTTGATAGCATTGGTTTTATTGTGGTTGGAAACTTTTCTTCTTCTTCTTCTTGTTGCTGTTGTTGTTGGTTATGAAAAGTAGTGTCAGTTAGCTGATGATTAGTATTACTTAATTTGATTGCTTTACTATATGAGATTTTTTTCTTGTCCTTTTTGTTCTTAGATCTGTATTCTTTTTGTTCTTTTTCCAAATCCTTATCTATTCTTCCGGTCAAAACAGAATTTGGCATAGTAGTATTTAGATCTTCATTGGATTCAAATTCATCAGCAGATTTAATCAAGAGCCATTGCTTTCCATCTTTTCCTCTATCCAAACGAGTTCTAACTAAGTTAAACTTTCCCCTTAGTTTATGACCAAATAAACTAAAAGTAATCTTTCCTTTTTTAAATTGATCTGATAATTCCTGCTCTGATGTGTATGTGCCTGTATCCCAAACAATTACAGTACCCGCACCATAACTTCCCTGAGGAATTGTACCTTCAAAAAGCAAATAATCTAATGGATGATCTTCTGTTAGAACTGCGAGCCTTTTTATTTTTGGATTGAGTGAAATTCCTTTTGGTACTGCCCAAGATCTTAATACTCTTTCTTTTGGATCTTCTAATCTAAAGTCATAATGTAATCTAGTGGCAGCGTGTTTTTGTACTACAAATTTGCTACTTTTATTGTTTAGTAGCAGATTTTTGTTTCCTTGTGGCTCAAGTGTTCTACCAAAGTCTCTTTTTTTATTATATTCCTCTAACATTCCATACCATCAATCTACAATTTAGAGGTAGAGAAGACAACATTAACAATACCTAATAAACAATATCATACCTAAATGTAACAACATCGGATTAAATTCTCATCGGAAAATATACAATTATTATATGGATGTTTCCTAGTCCTTCTTTCCCAAGCAGCAGCACTATTACTTTCTTTGATCTCAATTTTGAGATTGCTTTGGACATTTGTAGAGATATTGTTCAAGATTTTAACACTTACACCATCATGTGCTGGCAGGCATATACATAGTTATTAGTTATTATTTTTCTTCATCATATTTCATAAACACTCCAAGCGTCTTATTCCTTGGATGTTTACATCTACAACCATGCGTGCTTAGACCATGAAGTGAAAACTTGTGACGGCATCTATAGTATGTGCATATTGGTTCAGTCTCTTTACCAAATACATCAATTATTAGTAGAGGTTGTTTTTGAGGAATTTCTTTATATGATAATTCATTTGTTGTTGATGATGTTGAGGATGAAGATGAATATGAATTTTCATTAAGCTTATCATCAAGCAGTTGCATTTTTACGCCTAACTTCTCCTTGATCACTAGCAATTAAACTAGATTTTATATGGACTGATTCAGATCCATTTTCGTAAGATTTACATTCTTGATTTCTAAAAATCATTGAAATTCTTGACCATTCATTTGGAGCGCCTATTCCTGATTTGCGTCCTGATTCTTGTTTGGGGATTATTCTTTTTCTTGGAGTGTAAAGCATTGCCTATCTTCTACTCCATTAGTTTCTCTTTTGTTTACGGGGTTTAGTTTTCGTACTAATGCTAGCTTTAAGAGCCTCAAGTAGGTTTGTAGTATCTTCAGTTTTTTCTCCTTCTTCTTCACCTATAGTAAGCTTTTGTCCTTTTGATTTTGCTTCTATTAGTTTCTCTAATTCTTTAGAGTAAGTATCTGAATATTTACCTATATCAAATTGTTCACTAGTTAAGTTATCAACTAATGTCTTTCCTAGAGATAATTCTTTATCTTCCACTTTAGGCTGCTCACCAGTGGAAATACCTTCAATCTCATCCATGGGTTTTATCTCGTCTAGATATTTTAGCTGATGCATCACAAGACCTCTCTGATATGATCTTAAAGCAACCAGATGTTCTTTATCTCTTAATACTACTTTACCAATTGCTACTTTATTAGTCTCGTTGAGAATCTTGATAAATAGAGAATATGCTTTACTAATGGAAGGAGACGTATTTTTCTTCTTTTTAGTTGCTCCAGAATCAGGACCAATATAGTAGTTCTTCTCGATGAAGAGGGGATCAAAGTCTTTTGAGTCTATGAATTCATTAATCTCTATTGTATGTGTAGTTTTTAATTTGATATTCTCTAAATCTTCTTTTTCTAAAATAACATATTTGTTTTTAGTAATTTCATAACCTTTCTTAATTTCAGACCAAGGAACTTCTCTTTCTTCTATTGGACACCATTTTTTATATTTAATTTTGTGACCTTTTTCGTCTAATTGGTTAAAAGAAGAAAATTCTTCTTTTTGGGTAGCCGCAAAAACCTGTACTGGTATGTTTACTAGTCCAAAAGATATACTTCCTTTCCATATAGTGCGAGCAGTCATCATTAAATGTATACTCTACAACCTTTAAACAACTATGGGAATAAAAATATAGATTTTTTATATTCATGATTTTTCAGTATAATTATAGAGAAAAATTTTACGCGTATAATATATTCAAAAAGACAAAATGAATATACCTTCTTTTGATATTTTTTTGTCATGCTGGTTGCTTTGTTTGTAATGCCATCTTAAATTTCAAAAATAAAATTCGAAAATAAGTGCGCGGAAAATCTAATTATTTTACAAAACTAGAAATTATAGAATATAGGAAAGAAATAAACCGTTAGTTTTGATATATTATAGTTGTTTTTTTCTAATTTCGTCTCTACTTCTCTAATTCTATTAAACCAGTTTCATAATTAATGAATTAACAAATTGAGTTGAGACGATCATTAAAATTCTATTTTTATCTCAAAAAATAGCTTGATAAATTATTTCGTTAAATATATTGATAATTATTTATATATATTCCATATTGCTTTACTATTATATCTTATTTGCTCTGAGAATTTAAAGCTAAATCAAATAGAATCTAAATGCAAACTTGATAAATTGTAATCCTATTGTTTTATTGTCTTCTTCTGCTAACTTATATTCTTAGATGTTGGTTATTTTTCAACTATACTTAGTTAATTTATAAGTCAATTAATTCTATTAATAGTATAAATGGGTCAAGAAAATATAGAGTTAAGTCCATACATTAGAGGATTTGAAAGTGACTCACCTGAAAGTCTTGGAGAAAAAATAACTTCTTTTCTCACTGAAAATTCAGCATTAGAGCTTAAAGAAGTTAAATATAGTTCTTATGGATTTATACACAATCTTAATAGAGAAATGAGTTATAACGCATTGGTTATATGTAATAAAAAATAAAAAATTATAATCATTTATTTTTTTTAATTTGTTTAATAAGATTATCTATATTAGTTTATTTAATATTCAATTCAACTATTTATTTTATACAGATTTTTTGATAAATATTGATTAAATCTTTCAAATGAATCAGAAAAATAAGATTAGATACCATATTATGGATACATAAAATAGGATTTATATTCTAGTTTTTCTATAATTATAAGAGAGGATAAATTGGGAATAATAATAAGAAAAAATGATGAATTTACTACATTATTACAAAATAAACTTAAGGAACGATATGAGCAAAGAAGAAGATTAGACAACAAAGTACATGTCTCAGATATTATTCCTACTTCTTGTTTAAGAAAAC
>DASQLB010000113.1:0-12089 GCA_035630235.1 Nitrososphaeraceae archaeon
CTTACCGTCTCCATCTCCATCCTTACCGTCTCCATCTCCATCCTTACCGTCTCCATCATTTCCATCTCCATCACCCGCATCTGCCTGGGTTGCTTCTGCTACTGGAGGTGGATTTATTAAGTTAAAGGTTTGAGGTTGAGCGACGTCACCAGTAACTGTATAGGTAGCAGCAAATGGGTCACCATTCAATGTGTGTAATGCAAGAGCATTTCCTGCAAATGGAAGAGAAGCTGAGTTGATTGGGCTATTATATTGTGGAGTCAATAGACTAATTGCGACTGTACCTTCTCCCAATGGGGCAGTAGCAATACTTCCATAAGCCGGATCTACTGCACTTTCATTTGAAAAGTTTTCTAGGATCACAACTTCAACTGGTTTACTTGCGGTGTATGTAAATGTACCTTGATATATTGCACCATCATCTCTTGGAGGTAAAATTAATGCCAATTGATGCGCTTCATGACCTGGCAAGGGATCTTGTGTAGATGTCACTGTTCCTTGTTGAGCAAAAGAGTCACCGACTGTAACTGTAGCTGCATCAGGTTTTGCTTGTGCTGCTTTAGCCACGCTGGTAGCATTAGAAGCTTCACTGCTTGTAGCATTTGATGCTTCACTGCTTGTAGCATTTGATGCTTCACTGGTAACTGCATTCACTGATTCGATATCTGATTCTGGAGAGCTAGTAGTGTTACTTGATCCAGAATTAGATGCATTCACAGATTCGATCTCACTATCTTGAGCGAATACTGAGATGGTCGGAATTTGGATACCAGTTGCCATAAGTGTTAATAAAAATAGGCCAAACATTGTAGAGGCTATTGTCATACCTTTAAACATGAAATTATGGGAGAATACATAGAATTTAAAGTTTCCTATATAACTTTTCTCTGAAAAAAAATCAATTACATAGTTATATAAATTTGAAAATATTTATGGAAACTATATTTCAACTTACTTTTTCCACAGCCTCTATATGGCATTCATGTCCGCGGTGTTCTTTATTTAGTTTTTCTGCTTCTTCATTAGTGATAGGGAATCGTTCTAAGTTGAGATTCTTTTCACCTATTTTTTCTAAAATTACTTTCTTACATTCATCACAAATTAACTGAAGGAGTACAGGCATAACGAAGTAAGAGAAATTATGAAATATATTAGTTATTAAAATAAAAGATTTTATTTCTTTTTTTACAAGTATTGTACTTGGATGCTAAGATTTGCGGTTATTGTGGAAAAAAATTTTTTGATTTAGGATGGCCACATGTTGAAGGCGATTCTAATAGAGGTATTCTCAAAATAGAACATTTCTGCTCTGAAGAACATAAAGAATTGTTTCTTACATCAAAAGAGTAGTCTAAATAATCCTTATTTCAACATTATATTTTGTCATATGACTCGTCTAATTAATGACCGAATTTTACCCATCATATTGTCTTTAATTTTGTTTTCTCCGGTTTTTATATAACATTTATTACAAAGAGCTTTAAGATTAGCAGGGCTATTATCTTTTAATGATCCGTTAATATGGGAAAAAAATGGAGTTTCTTGTGTATTAAATTTGGTCGAACATCCTTGGCAACGGTAGCGTGCTCTTTCAAGTACAGTTTGTCTAATTCCCAAATTAATTTTACGGAATTTTTTTTTATTACTACTACTTTTTCCTGAATCGACGTTAAACATAGAAGATTATATTATTCATTCCTTAGAATTAACTTTTTCGATAATACTCTATTGAAATTTTAAGACAAATAATCATTTATTCTCAGCAATAATGAGTTTTCCTCGCATTGTAGTTGGATGCAAAGAACAATAATATTCAAACTCTCCTAATTCTTTTGAGGCAATAGCTGTGGTAAAATCTTGACCTGAGTAAAGATATCCTGTATTAACATTTAAGTCATCTATAATAAAATCATGTCTAACAAAATCTTTATTTTGAATAGTAATTTTTTCAGGTACATCTCTTTCAATAAGGAGGGTAGGATTAGTAACATTAAATAAATTATTTTCAGCTATTAGGAAAATTCCTTCTGAATTCATTCTATTGTCTTCTACTGGATTTAGTAGATTACCGATACCCCATAATGATCCTACAATAATAAAACAAATTACAACTATCGCAATTAAATTATTTAACATAACCATTATCTTTAATATTCAAAAGATTGTGTTATTGAAACCAAAGAAAATCAACAAAGATTGTATCATAGCCGAACTAATTTCTTATGTTCCATATTTTATTCCTTTTGTAGTAATTGAGCGAAGGCATTCAATAACAGATAATATTGCTAGATAACTTGTTTTTGGATTAGTAGAACTAGGAATATTTTTTACTCGTACTATTAATTCACCGAATTTTCCTATTACCTTAATTTCATGTTTATTAATACGGATAGAAGGATCTGCAATTACATTAACCTTGGTTTTTTCGACACCTATACCGGCAAGGCCTAATAAAGCCGCTACATTTACATTAGCAGGAAAATTCTGAACTGCCTCTATAGCTGATCCTTCAAAAATTAATGTTCTTTTTTTGATAGAATCCACGGGAATATTATTTTTCTTAAAAAATGGAGAGTCTTTAAGTGAATTTGGATTCTTAGTTGTGGTTAAAGTTACATAACTTATTGAATCTTTTACACTCTTGAGAGCATCTATTCCAGCAATAGCTCCTGATGGAACATAAATATTTACATCATTATCTTCTACGTTTTTTATAACTTCAGAAAAGAATTCAGAATTTGCAAAAGCGCCTACGCTCATTACCAGTACATCTTTCTTGGATAAAACAAGTTGGTTAAGATAACTTGTTAAAGCATTTTGAGAAGCAGCTTCTATTACTAACTCTACATCTTTAAATGATTCAGAATTTATATAGTCAGAAAAATTGTCAAAGATTATAGGATCATTATTTGATAATTTTGATTTAACTGCCTTCGCGTTATCAGGTCTGATATCAAATAGAGATAATAAAGCCACATTTTTGGCCATATCACCATCTACAGATAGTGCAAGCTCACTTCCTATAGCCCCACAACCTATGATTGATATCTTTTTAATCATAAAATGTAATAAAGGATCTTTATACAATGAGTTAAAATAGTTTCCTAAATATTTTTTTAATAAACTTGTATTTTAAAACTCTTGAATTACACTCATTAATTTTAAATTTAATTATTTAAAAAAATTGTCAACACAGCAATTTCAGCGTTTAATGTATGAAGAGGTTATAAAAAAGTCATCCAATTGATAACATTCTCTCTATTGCAGATCGGGCCTTATCAGCTGTTGTTTTTGGCACTCTGACTTTATACACATTGTTTAGCAACGAATTGTAGACTTTATCGATGGTAATTTTTTTCATATATTGACATATCGCATCTTTTCTTATTGGAATGAAATTTTTTGCTGGATTTTCTTTTTGCATTCTATATAATATTCCTGTTTCTGTGGCTACGATAAAATCAGTTTTAGGAGAATTTTTTGCTCGTTCCATCATACCTTCGGTGGATAAAATATGCCCTTCATGTAATAAGTCTCCTTTTGACATATGATACATAGTTGAAGAAGTACAACTGCATTCTGGATGAACCAAGAATTCGGCATTTTGATATTGTTTCATCATTTTATTAATATCTTCTGCACGTATTCCAGCGTGTACATGACATTCGCCAGGCCATATGTACATGTTCTTTCTTTTGGTAACTTCAGATACATATGAACCTAAGAACATATCTGGAAGGAAGAGAATTTCTTTATTTGGAGGTATACTATTTACCACTTTTACAGCATTAGATGACGTACAACAATAGTCGGATAATGCTTTAATCTCTGCAGAAGTGTTAACATAACTAACGACAATAGCATCTGGGTGATCTTTTTTCCAATTCATTAATTCTGTAGAATTTATAGAGGAAGCAAGCGAACATCCTGCATTTATATCTGGTATAAATACGTCTTTATCTGGACAAATAATAGAGGCAGTTTCTGCCATGAAATGAACGCCACAAAAAATGATATTTTTAGCATTAGTTTTTTCTGCTTTTCTGGAGAGAGCTAATGAATCTCCAGTAAAGTCGGCCACATCTTGAACCTCAGGTAATTGATAATTATGTGCAAGAATAATTGCATCCCGCTCTTTTTTTAAAGAGGAAATTTCTTGAATGTACTGATTCATTGATAAATTCATTTACTATATAAATATATGTAAGCCAAATAGGATTTAAATTAGTACTATTTAGGAGATCCTTGCCTCAAATGTGTTCATCCTAGGCATAGTTTGCCTCTTTAAAGGTTGCAAGATATTTATTAGGAACATAATGAACATATAGATATGCCAACTCACGGATCGCTTACAAAAGCAGGAAAGGTAAAGGGTCAAACTCCTAAGGTTCAGGGAAAGACAAGAGTGAGCCCTATATCAAAGGTACGTAATAAAGAGAATTTTGTTAAAAGATTTGAGAAAAGAGTTCCACCAGGTCAGAAAAAACCTGAACGCGGCGGAAGAAGACGATAAAATCTAAATACTTTTTATTTTTGTTCCTAGTTTAGTATCTTTAAGCTAAAGTCTAACGAGGGAGCAGAATGTGTCAAATAACCAATCGAGATTATATCTGGTTTTAATTTGGCATAATCAAGTACATTTTCTAGGTTTATACCTCCTGATATTTCAACTGTAACTAAATTTCTCAAACTTTTATCAATAATTTTTAACATAGTTTGTTTTGCTTCTGGTATAGAGAAATTATCTAACATTATAATATCTGCTCCAGATTCGATAGCTTCAATAGTTTCATGTTCATTTTTAACTTCGCATTCTATTTTTATAGAAGAACCTATTTTTTTCCTAATGGATTGTATAATTTTTCCTATAGAAGAACCTACTGCAATATGATTATCTTTTATCATAACCATATCATCTAGTCTAATTCTGTGGCTGATTCCTCCTCCTATCACAACTGCTTTTTTATCAAAGAGTCTCAATCCAGGGGCAGTTTTTCTTGTTGATGCTATTGCAATGGATGGATCCACTTGATTAACTATATTAACAAACTTTCTTGTGGAAGTTGCAATACCGCTCATTCTCATAAGTAAATTTAATGCAATTCTTTCTGCTTTTAATACGTCTTTAGCTGTTCCATAAATTTCCATAATATTTGTTTTAGGCGGAATTTTCATTCCATCTAATTTATGAAGAGTTGTATCACAATTACAAATATCAAATAATAATGCTACTTCCTCAATTCCGCACACAACACCTATAAAATTTGATTTAAATATAATTTTGGCAGTTACAAATTTATCAGGATTTTCCAGGTTTTCACTCGTAATATCACCTGTTCCAACATCTTCCTGTAAGAAATTTAATAATGCCTTTCTAAGGTTGAAATGATCAATTAATTTTTCCATTAAGAGACTTTAAGAGCATATTTATGAGGTATTGTTATTTCTAAAGTTTTAGCAATAAGCGATGTCTTGGCATCAAAAATAATTACAATTCCTGACCAGTCAGTAGAAAGATCAGTAGAATTACAAATTGGACATACCTTTCCCACTGTAATAGCTTTACATTTTTTACATGCTAATTCGCGAGGCATTTGTTATTTAGCTACTCCTTTCTTTTCCTTTGGAGGTTGTGGTGTTTTAGCTTTTTCTATTTCATCTTTAATCCAATCATATGACCCCAGAAATGGCTGTCGACAGGTAATTCCGATCTTTCCCATAGACGATCCTTTACCTAAGCTTACAGCGGTTATCCTTGCACGCATTTTGGAACCAATTCTCAAGGAACGAGAAGATTGGTTAGCAATTATCAAACCTTGTTTAATATCACTCTTCAGATAATCATCAGTTATTTGAGAAAGATGTAGAAGAGCATCTGTAGGTCCAATTCTTACAAAGGCTCCAAAATCAGTTATTTCTATTATTTCTCCCTCTACTATTTCTTGAATTTTAGGAAAAAAAGTCAATGCTTTGAAAGTTACTTTATGATATGTTGCACCATCACCTGTAACTAATTTACCAATCGAGTCAGCATTGGCATCGATAATCATTATCACATAACCCAACTCTGCACTGATCATACTTTCATATTTTTCTTTTAGAATTCCTATAGCAGTATTTCGTAATGAATTGGTCAGTCTGCTTGGAGGAATTCTGACAATATCAGTCAGAGAAACTATATAAAACATGTTGGTCGAAATAGGATATTATTTATCAATTTATGAACCTTTTGTTTGTATAATTAAAAAGAAATAAACAATAAACCAAATAAAAATAATAATAATATTATACTCTCAAATTAGAAATAATGAATATTTAAATATTGTAAAAGAGCTTTGGTTCATGATGGTTACAGTTGATCAGGTTCTTACCTCTCTTAAAACAGTAATTGATCCTGAATTACATAAAGACATAGTCTCTATGGGTATGATAAAAGAAATGGCTATTAATAATGATAAAATATCATTTACATTAGAACTTACTACACCTGCTTGTCCTTTCAATAGTGAAATAGAACAGGATGTAAGAAATGCGATTTCAAATTTAGGTGTAAGAGATCTGGATCTAAAGGTTACAGCAAGAGTAATGGAAGGAAGGGCTATTTCTTTAGACGAACTATTACCAGGCGTAAAAAATATCATTGCGGTTGCTAGTGGCAAAGGAGGTGTAGGCAAAACGACTGTCTCTGTTAACCTTGCTATAGCTCTTGCAAAAACTGGGGCCAAGGTAGGTCTATTAGATGCTGATATTTATGGTCCAAGTGTACCATTGATGCTTGGGTTAAAAGACTCTCCTCAAGTAGTGGATGGCAAAATTCAGCCTCCAGTTTCAGAAGGGGTAAAAATTATTTCTATGGGTTTTTTTTATGAACAATCCCAGCAAGCAGGAATTTATCGAGGACCAATAATTTCTGGAATTATTAAACAATTTCTGACTGATGTAAATTGGGGCGACCTTGATTATCTTATCATTGATTTGCCCCCAGGAACAGGTGACGCTCCATTAACCATAGCTCAGACAATCCCAATTACTGGAATTTTGGTTATTACCACGCCTCAGGAGGTTGCTATGAATGTTGCAGTCAAAGCAATAGGGATGTTTAACAAGTTGAATGTTCCTATAATAGGAGTTATAGAAAACATGAGTTATCTAGAATGTCCACATTGTAATACTGACATCCATATATTTGGAAAGGGTGCAGGACAGAAAATAAGCGAACAATTTAACATTCCCTACATTGGAGATATACCTTTACATCCCCAAATAATGCAGGGAAGTGATACAGGTAAACCTGTCATTATCTCGGATCCTGAATCCAACCAAACTAAGTCATTCTTTAAAATTTCAAAATTAGTTGCAGGACGAGTAAGTGTTTTAGCAGCAGAAATGAGAGATCAAGAACAATATGAGGACAAAGAGGAAAATCCCGAAAAAAATGACTTAAAGCAAGCAGAAAATGCCTCTCAACGATGAGCAATTAAATATTCTAAAAAAACCTTTTGGTAAATTAATTAAACAAGATGAGATATCTAAAGAAAAAATTAGTGCTTTGGTTAAAGATTCTAAATCTTTGATAACAGTAGGAGATGCTTCAACAGAAAAAATTATTACATACGGTATACTGCCAAATTTATCCATTATAGATGGTGTTGAAAGACGTATTAGAAGAACAGAATCGAAAATTTCAGAACTCAAAAATTTATTTGAAAACAGTACTTGTAATTTCAAACAATACCATTGTAATAATCCAAAAGGTACCATAACAAAAGAAGCATATAACAAAATAAAAAAAATAATAAGAAACAAAGAGCTAGCTATTGTTTTTATAAATGGTGAGGAAGATATGCTTGCTCTGCCAGTTTTTGCTCTAGCTCCTCTAGGTTCGGTAGTTTTTTATGGTCAACCTCTAGAAGGGATAGTAAGCGTAAAAATTGATGATAAAATAAAAACGAAATCAAGAAATTTGATTGATAGTATAGGGCTGGAATAAATTCTCTGGGAATGATGAAGTGGTGGCTGTATGAAGAAAACATCTAATGATTTGTGATACCATTTTCTGACCCGCTTTTGAAATCAATGAAAAAATCAAGTGTTACGTTTCATTTATCACATCCACATCCATCACTTTCATGATTACCAATTTTGATATGATACAAATTCATACAATCTTTACAAATACTTTGACCTTCAGCAATATGAGAGTTACAAAATGAGCAGACATTCCTAAAATTTTGCATTACAAGCATATTTACTGAAACTAATATAGTTTTTACTGTTGAAACGACAAATAAGTTAGAAAATGGTACCTTTCATTAATTATGTATGGCACAAACATTCACATTTTGTTAACTTTATATCAAATGAGCAGTCATGTTCAGGACCACAAACATCATTAATAGGAAGATCCACAGGACAATCAGAATGTCGATCCCGCTTACAGAAAAAAGACATTATCACAGACATGATTTACTAAAGAGACATTAATTTTTAACTATAAATATGAAATTGGTATTCAAAGATCGATATTAAATAGTTGTGGAGCATAAATTGATCCATCTCTTACTTTTTTTACCTTTGAAACTGACAGATAATGAGGCCAAATTGTAACCATTATTGCACCCTCTGGTACACCTTCTGGGACTTCAATTAAAACAATATCATCAGCTAAAATACCGTGTTCCTCAACTAATTTGGACTTGGCATGGTCAATAAGTTCCAAGGGCATCCCACTACTGTATAAGTAAACCTGACCTGAATATTCTATTTTAGGATTCATCAGATAAATAATTAACTAAATGTATAATAAATTGTTATAAGATGAAGAATCTTAATTAATGTTGTAAAATAACTGTTTTTATCAATTAATCATATTCAAAGCTCATCTATATGGTATTTTGACATACAGCCTTTACATTCATATATTTCATCACCAACAGGACCAGATACATTAAATCTAACTATCGTAGTACATTTTGGACACCGACCTTCCACACTTCGAGTCTTTCTTTGAGGTTTAATTGTACGTCTTTTTCTACTTCCCATCTTATTTTATTGTATTTGATATACTGATTTATAAACGTCTTTGAAAAATTTTAAGAAATCTCAGCGTATTATTCCTCTCTAACATTTTGCTTAAACTTTACAAATTAGTTTAGATTAAATAAGATTTCATCTATTTACTTTTTATAATTGACATTACCAAGAAAATGTTCCTTCTCTAAACTAGATACACAATGCGACATTCCGCCGTCTTACATCCTATCAGTTATCGAAAAAGAAGAATATCTGGTTGGTATGTCATGCATGGAACACTTGGAACCCATAAAATATAAGATAAAAAAATTACAACAAAATCACTCTATTCCAAATGGAAAAATAAAGATAGAAAATATAAAAATGGTTTCCACTAATTGTATAAAGGGATCGCAACAGGATTATGAAGACGTTTATTCTCAACGTTTAAGAGAAAATTACTAAAAATAAACCGCCATTTTGAGTTAACAATGATTATCTTCAAGTTCTGTATTAACAAGATATATTGGTTTTTTGTTCGATAGTATATTGTGTAAATTAATAGCTGCTACTTCGGACATTCGATTGCGAGTTTGTACTGTGGCACTTCCAAGATGAGGTAAAAGTATGACATTTTCTAATTTTAATAGTTTATTATGGCTTGGAAGAGGTTCTTTTTCAAATACGTCCAAACCTGCTCCTGCAATCCATTTGTTTTTTAGCGCATCAATTAGGGAATTTTCATTTATTATGCTTCCTCTTGAAGTGTTAATTAAAAATGAAGTTTTTTTCATCTTTTTTAGTTCTTTACTATCGATTAAATGAAAATTATTCTTGTCGAGGCTTGTATGAATGGAAAGAAAATCACTATTTTGTAGTAATTCGTCAAAAGTCATAAATGTCACATTTAATTTATCTTCTATTGTTTTAGATAATTGGTGTCTATTGTTATAAATTATCTTCATATTAAATCCTTGAGCTCTTTTAGCAACAGCACGTCCTATATTTCCCAATCCAAGAATTCCCAATGTTGAGCCATAAACATTCGTTCCAAGAAATAAATCTGGTTTCCAGCCTTTTTTCCATTTCCCATTCATTATATATAAGTGACCTTCTACAATTTTACGAGCTAATGCTAGTATCATAGAGAAAGTTAGGTCAGCAGTGGTTTCTGATAATACATTTCCTGTATTAGTTACATAAATTCCTCTTTTAGTAGCCGCATAAATATCAATATGATCATACCCCGTGCTAAAGGTACTTATTACTTTTAAATTAGAACCTGCCGCATCCATTATATCTGAATCTATTCTTTCCGATAGAGTACAAAGAATCCCGTAAACATTCTTAACTTTCTGCATCAAAAGTGTTTTGGTAGGAGATTCAGTTTTATCAATAAATATGACGTCATAATAATTTTTTAATATATCTATTCCGGTAAAATTGATTTTTCTTGTTATAACAATTTTCTTTCTTTCCATTTATACGATATAAAAAATTATATTATTTATTGTATAGCAGGAATTTTCGGACTATTAAAAGAAAAAAATTATTACTCACAGGGATCTATTAAGTTATATCATTGAAAAGAGGGACCGTAAATCTTCCTTTACACTATGGACAAGCTCCTTCTTATCTAATAAAGAGAATGATAAAACTTTCTTCAGCAATAAGTACAATAATTATTGAAGAAAAGGGCTCAAAGGAATTTTTTAAACGAATCTCCGATCCTCTGTGGTTCCAAGCATTTGGATGCGTATTGGGTTTTGATTGGCATTCTTCTGGCTTAACTACTGTCGTTACCGGAGTATTGAAACAATCAATCAATTCTGAAACCCATGGAATAAGTGTTTCAGGTGGCAAAGGAATTAATGCTTCTAAGCCAAAATATGAAATTCCCAAACTTGCTGAAAATAATCATACGTTATCTACAAACCAGATTAATAATTTAGTATATGCAAGTAAGATGTCAGCAAAAATAGACAATGCCGCAATTCAAGATGGATTCAGTCTATATCACCATGTGATATTTTTTGATAATAATGGGAATTGGACAATTGTACAACAAGGACTTAATGAAAAATCTAAGATGGCTAGAAGATATCATTGGATATCTGATGACTTAGTAGACTATATTATTGAGCCTCACAAAGGAATTATTGGAAATGAAAGAATTTCATTATGTTTGAATATGACTTCAAAAAATTCCGAGGAAAATCGTAAAACTTGTGTCGATTTAATAAAAGAAGGATCAAAATCTATAAAATCCTCAATTAATAAAATTAATAAAACACCCAGTTTGGAGAATTTAGATAAATGGATATATGCATCTACATCACATCCTAATTGTAAAATATTTCTGAATGACATACAAGCAATTGAGAACTATGAGATGCCCCAAACCTTGAACTGGAAGACAATGGATGAATTATATGATATTACTCCTACTAATTATGAGGATCTTATTTCTCAAAAAGGGGTTGGTCCTTCACTCATACGCGCCCTCTCACTAATTTCAGAAATCATATATGGGAATAGAGCATCGTGGAAAGACCCAGTCAAATATAATTATGCACATGGAGGAAAAGATGGACTTCCCTATCCTATAGCCAGAAATACATACGATAAATCAATAAAATATTTGAGCGAGGTAATAAGTGGATCTAAAATAGAAAAGAAAGAAAGAACTTCCTCCCTAAAAAGATTATCTACTTATTCTAATATTTTATTTAATACCACTGATTATAATTATGATGAAAAGTAATTATTCTTTATTTGCTTTAGAAATTTCTATAATTTCAAATTCCATTGAAAGGAAATCTAAATCATTCTACTTTAAAAACAATAGTAAATTTTTTTATCAGTCTAAAAAGATATTCAAAAATTATTATTAAATCTAACTCCTACTATATTATTTAAACCAATTTTTTGTTTTAAAATTGACAATTATATTTATTCTCTATAGCATACATTTACTGGTTACATTTACCTCAAATGATTCAGTTATTGAGACATTGACAGATGAAAAAATGATCCAATGTTATAATAAAAAAGTGATTGCTAGAGCAACATCTTAA
>DASQLB010000114.1:0-3113 GCA_035630235.1 Nitrososphaeraceae archaeon
AGAGATAAGTATTGAAAAGCTATTATCATCAATAATATCAAATAAAGAACATTCACATGAACGAGATCTTCGTAATGCTGCAGTGATTCTATATGAGCTTAATAGATTGGGTTTCACAATTGTGGATTTAAATAT
The DNA here is from genome assembly GCA_035630235.1 of Nitrososphaeraceae archaeon. Classification (GTDB taxonomy): domain Archaea; phylum Thermoproteota; class Nitrososphaeria; order Nitrososphaerales; family Nitrososphaeraceae; genus TH1177. The sequence continues at coordinate 136 of DASQLB010000114.1, forward strand.
AGAGGAAATTTTAAATAAATCAAAGGAAAACTATTCTGATACAATAAAACAACAACTAAGGAACATGGCAAACTCTTATGCAATTCTTGTAGAAGGAATGAAAAATACTGATACTAGTGACATTTTAATAGACAAAGTAAATTCAATCTTTAAACAGTAAACAAAACAAACTAATACAATTTACAGTTTTTCTAATGTTTATATAGAAAAATAAAACAAACAGTATGTAAATGGAATTATATGTTGAGACTGAATATCTTAATTTTCAGTTAACTATTAAATTTCCATCTGTTCACCATCTAAATGAAGTTTAATTCCTTAATTACAGTCTTCAAAAAATTTTTCTTTCATTATACACTTCCGTTGATTTCTGAAATTTCGGTTTAAGTACACTTACAAGAACTTAAAAGTCAAATTTGTCTATCGGAGGTTATCATAATCTGATTAGTAAAAATTCTAAATATTAATATACATCAAATAATTTAATATTTTTTAGTAATTACGATATTTAAAAACAAAAATAATAACTATAAATATATTAAATGGTATTAGTGAAAAAATATTATACTACAGAAATATGAGTGTCTTTCTAAGAAAAATATAAATATTAATTTTTATAAAAATAAAAGATAGTTATTACTTGCCTATATCTTGTAGTTTCTCTCCAATATTTCCGACAAGATCCTTTGCTTTTTCAGTAATTTTGGAGCCCATATCACTAGCATTTCCTTGAACTGCTTCACCAGTTTTATTAGCTGATTCCCCTGTCTCCTTCATAGTTTGGTTAGCTCCTTCAGATTGTGCATATATAGAAACAGTAGTAAATATCGCGAATGTAAGTACGGTTGCGAGTATTGCTGCGGGTATTAAAAACAATTTATTGTGCATCATTTCAATCAACTACTCTTTCTTTTGCCTTTTCTGCATCATATTCTGCACCAGTATCTTTATCGGGGTCTTCAATCTTTTTACCTATAGCTTTTGCTCCTGCTTTTATTTTATCGTCTAAACCTACGTCTTCCCCTGTCTCAATTTTTATATCTTTATCGTTTTCCATTGTAATTGTTATTACTTTATAATATATATAACTTATACAAATTTACTGATTGATTAGTATGATTAGTAAGTATGGAGAGTTATTTATTATAATTGTATTTATAAGCAACTAAAATTTTTAAGATTATTAATTAACTAATACCATATTCTTGGAATTGAAAGAATTACTCCACATTAAGGTTATAGCTTACCTACTACAACAACATAGCCTTAAGCGGCTCGTATTGTACCTTATCTTAAAAGTTATAGAGAATAATAATTAGAGCACTAGGTGACAGTTTTGTCTCATTATCTAAAATTACAATTAAAGGCTTCAAAACCTTTGATCCTTTGATGCTCGTAAAACAAATCTATATTTTTAATGTGAAGATAATGAATAATTATCAAAATAAAATTATTCCTGTTGTAAGAGCGCCTTATCTGGATTATCTCAGTTATTGAAATCAGTTAGGTTAGTTTGATGTATAGATATACATCAATAGATACTATTTTTTATAAATCTGTATAATTAATGGCGATCCATTTTAATTATTTTACAATTTTTGCAATAAAGATTACCTTCTTTATCAATTACTTCTAGTTTTCCATGACATTTAGTACAAACAAGACGCTGTTGGTCGGCTAGTCTCTTTTTTATCATATTGACGACAAATGGAATAACAAATGAAATTATGGGATAGGCTAATAATTTTATTAGTAGAATGACAAATAGAATAATAAATGAAATTATGGCATAGACTAGCAATATTAGTAAACCAAACCCTGATCTAGAGTAATTTCTGAATCTAGCCATTTCTTAATATAAGGTTTGTCTTAGAAATATATTATATTAACGATTTTTATTTTAATTAATGCTTATTGAATATACTAATTTAAATAATAGATAACTTTTTTTGTATGTATAAATGTCATTCGACGTAAACTCCAAAATAAAAGCCATGATTGAGCTAATCTCAAACCAACAAAAACTCATGCTTGAGGCAGCAACAAACCAATTCAAATATAATCTAGAAGGAATATCCAATCAACAACGAATTTTCATTGAAACAAATTCAAGTATGTTTAAGACTGTGAATCCTGATCTTAATTCTACTGTTGAAAAGGCAAAAACAGATTTATTACAAATTAATAAAAACGTGGAAAATGAAATATTGAAAACCATAGAGAGTGCTAAGGATAATATGATACAAACCATCGAAAACTCAAAAAAAAATCTTCTTAGTACTTTTCCATCATAATTTTTAATTTAATATCATTGATTTTTAAAATCTTCTTTTTTAATTATTAGTTATTTTCTAAAAAGAGAACATAACTTTGGATCAATTATGTTTAACAAATATAATTATTTATTTATTATAACACTGAAAGGAGGAGAAATTACAATTAGTCGAAATATAGAGAAATATTAGTCCTAATAATAATACTTATTAAGAAAAAAATGATTTATCCCCTATCTAAATTCGATAAGTAACCAAAACAATAAAATTTATTATTATATTAGAAAAAAGTACCTACAACGTTATCTAGGTTTTGACGCTGAGAATGAAAGTTTTATAAATCTAAAAACTAAAGATATGTTCTATTGTAAACCTTCTTTAATTTCGCCACTAATATTTGATAAAACATCTGCACCGCCTAATGCTGTTTTTCTAGCAGCTTCTCCTAATTGCATCAAAATTTGTTTTGCCTCTGTTTGGTTAATTGTATCTGTGGAATTATTTGCAACTTCATCTGCCATATTCTTTATTTGTTCTGCCGTATTCCTTATTTGATCATTTATCATATCGGTTGTTTCTTGTCCATAAACTGAAAGTGAGCCTACTAAGGTAACACCAAATACCAATGCAAGAAAGATTGATTTAATTGCTGGAACCATTTTAATTATTAGTAACTGTTAACATACTTTTAATTGTTTATATATG
>DASQLB010000115.1:0-5894 GCA_035630235.1 Nitrososphaeraceae archaeon
AAATTCCCAATGTACATTTCCGTTAGAAATAAAACCATTGACTGTAAAAAAGATTCATTGTAAAAAAGATTTTGTGATCAGTTAAAGTTTCGCATTGTGGAAATATCTCAACAGTTGGAGATTCTGCACTAATATTATGAACTCTCAATTATAACAAATAGCTAAAATATATAGGTAACAGGAATAATGATAAAGTATAATTTATTATTAAACAATATGTTGAATTTAATATAAAACAATTTAGAAGAATTGCTTTATAAATTTTTTTCATAAATTTTTACTCTGTTTGAGGAGAGAAATTTTTTCGTCATAATTAATTAATAAAATTAAGAATTTATAAAAAGATAATATGAATATATGTTCTTATGAATATCTTTGGTAATACATCTAAATAAGATAAATCCTCTTTCAATGCTCATCTAATAATATGTACATTCATAAACACCATAGATTTTTAAAAAGGCCAAAGATGTCCCATATTATTCTTAAATAGATACTTTTTCAATGGCTCATCACTTTTTTCGCGTAAGCAACGATAACGTAACCATGATATTATTGGAAAGACATTAGATTTAGGATAGAGTCTTTTGAGTTAATTTTCTACAAATTTTAATACCTTTTGTATTTTTATCTTATCATCACTACTTAATGTTTTTTCTTCTTTGAATATGGAATTATAATTTGAATAGATGTAAGGTTCGCTATTATAATATCGAGAATTGGGATAAATATTAGAAAAATTATTCTAACAATAAGAATTTCCATTATAATCCATATCATTATTGTTATTTTCTGTTTTCTTCAGATTATAAGCGCTATTCATATTTAGTTGCTCATATTCATAATCATAACCATCAATTCTCCCTCTTCTTTTTTTTATATCGTTATTAATCTCATGGACATCTTGTAAATTGTCTCTCCAACTTCCATTGTCTCCTAAAGAGCCTATTACATCTATCACATCTTTTCTTATTCATATTGTACTATTATTAGGATCAGCTTTATAAAATAAAAAAAATTAATTTATCTAGAATTACTAGAGTTAGGGTGACTCGAGTTACTCCTCATAGAGTTAGAAAACTAAATATAGACTAAAACAATAAAAAATTAATTCATTATCTTCATATTTGCATTGTCCTATAATTTTATTATTTTCTAGAGTTATAATCAATAATTTTGTCTCCTTCATCACACACGAATCTGTCAGCTCCTTTACCTCCCTCAAACTCATCATCTACACAAAACCTATTAAATAAAAAATATTTTTTAGAATCTTTCCAAATAATGTTCTAAAAACTTATTATTAAACAAATGAAAGTGATTTTGTAATAGAGTTAATAATATTAAAAAGCTTAATATATTTTTCTCTAGACATATTTATCACCTCATTACGATGAGGATAGTCTATAGCCCAGCCATAGCCGACAAAAATAATTATTGTTTATAAGACTATGGCTATAATATAGAATAATTATCTAAGTCTTGTGTTCTGTCTTCTCTCTACTTCAGATCTAACCTTGACGATCCCTCTATGAACAGCACATGAAACACAATAAAATTTTACATCAGTTGCTGGAGAAATATATGCACCTTGTGCTCTCAACTCTTTAGCTAAAGTAGGTTCGACTAAGGTTATTCTGCCTGTTATCTTTTTTGCTTTATCTCTGGGGACCATAGCACCACATTGACTACAATGAACAGTTCCTGAACTACCTTTTCCACCTTTAGTACGTCCGCGACTAGTACGTTTCTTCGGCATATAATTATGATTCCGAATCCATACTTTAAAGGTTCTGGTAAAACTAACTCTTATACATAATATCAATTAAACAAATTTTTAATTATGTAGATGGCTTTGAAAATCCAAAATGTATAGAAGGTGAAATCCTACACAAAATACTAAATTTAAACAAGAATGACACAAAAATTTAACTTTAAATGAGAGATTAGGTAACTATAAAGAAAATAATGAAAATCGCACTAGCTGGTGCTCATCCTCAGGATACATTATTAATCTCAAAAATACAAAAAATTCTTGAAAATTCTTTCATTCAAACTATCATCATGACTGAAAATAACGTTAATCTAGCAAATCAGGTCGATTTAGTATTTATCGTTGGTGGAGATCGAGCGATGTTGGATTACTTTCATAAAGTAGTGGATGAATCTGCTCCAGTAATAGGTATATATGAATCTGAATCCACTGGATTTTTGGCTCAAATAGATGTACGTGATTTGGAAACAAATATTCAAAGACTGAAAAAAAATGATTATAGAATTGATGAAGTTGTCAGATTAGCAGTAAATGTAGATGGAAAGGAAATGGAACCTGTATTAAATGATGTTGCAGTATTTCCAAGTAAAAGTGCTACATTAATGGAACATATACTACGTATTGACAAAAATGACGTTTGGCATGACAATAGCGATGGAGTAATTATATCCACTCCTACTGGTTCTACAGCCTATTCAATGTCTGCAGGAGGTCCTATGATACTACAGAATTCGAAAGTTTTTGTAGCCGTATCTGTAAATTCTGTAGATAATACTAGAAGACCATTAATATTTTCAGATAATTGTATACTGGAAATATCAGATATTCTCAGTAGATATCATTGTGAAGTTGTTTTAGATGGTGGAAGAAGGTTAGGTATCAAAAAAATTCTAACATGTAGTAAACACCAATACCCAGCAAAATTAGTGAGATTGATTGGTGAAGGTTCTGCTACTTCTTTAATTGCTAAAAAAGTAAAAATTGCTGAAGAATTATTGAATATGCCCCCAAGTGCAAAGTTAATATTGAAAATATTAGAATATGAAGGGTCTATGAGCCAGAAGGATTTAGCTACTAAAACTTTATTACCTGAAAGAACTATCAGATTGTCTTTAGGTCATCTTGTTAATAGAGGATATGTAAAAAAGAAAACATCATTACGAGATGCCAGACATAGAACATACGAGCTTAAGATTTAAGAGAAGCATTTTTAATAAATGCCTCAAAAGCCTGTTCTGGTTTTCCCGGCCGACTGTCAAATTCTGCATGGTATTGAACTGCAAAATAAAATTTATGATTAGGAATTTCTAATATCTCAGTCCTTTTTTCATTGTCGGAATATCCTGATAAAATCATTCCATTTTTACTTAAAATAGGCAAGTAATTTTTATTAAATTCAAATCTGTGTCTATGTCTTTTAATAATTAAATTCTTTGAGTATATTTTAGATGCAAGAGTATTGGAAGTTATTAGTATTTTATGACTACCTAATCTCATTGTTCCCCCGAGATTATTTATCGTTCTTTGTTCAGGCATAAATTCAATGACAGGATCGGGAGTATTTGGATCTATTTCAGTAGAATTAGCGTTATCAATTCCACATACATTTCTAGCAAATGAAACAATAGACAATTGAAATCCAAAACATATTCCAAGAAATGGAATATTTGCCTCTCTTGCAAAATTAGCCACATTAATTATACCCTCAGATCCACGTTTTCCAAACCCTCCTGGAATAAGAATACCATCAAATTTGTTAAGTAATAAAATTTTTTCTTTAGAATTAGTATCAAATTTTTCAGAATCAATCCATGTTACTTCCAATTTATTTCCCAGCATAGCTGCTGCATGAGAAAGAGACTGATACACACTTACATAGCTATCTGGAAGAGAAACATATTTACCAACTATGGCTACGTATACTTTTTTACTATATTCGGAAAAGGATTTTGCTATTAGTTTCCAGTTTGACCATTTTATAAATAAATTTTGTAATCTTAATTTATTCTCTATTATACTAACAATTCCCTGATCTGCTAGAATTTCTGGTACTAAAAAAATAGATTTAACATCATGACATGAAAAAACACAATTCGAACTTATGTTAGCAAAAAGAGATATTTTCCTTCTTGCATCATCAGATAAAGTATTTTTACATCTTACCGCTAGTAGATCTGGATTAATACCTATCCTTCTAAGTTCTTGTACACTATGTTGTGTTGGTTTAGTTTTTTGTTCTCCTACTACATCCAAGATTGGTGCTAACGTTACGTGAACGAATAGCGTATTATAATCACCCTCTTCGAGTTTCATTTGGCGAAAGGCTTCTAAGAAAGGTAGGCTTTCAATATCTCCAACAGTTCCTCCACATTCAATTACCAGTACGTCTAACTCTTCTTGGATAGATATTTTCCTGAGTTTATTTTTAATTGCATCAGTAACATGAGGAATGATTTGGACACACTGACCTAGATATTTACCTTGTCTCTCATCACTTATTACTTCAGAATAAATTCTCCCTGTTGTTATATTATGGTCCCTTGATAGTTCTGTATTTAAAAATCGCTCATAATTTCCTATATCCATATCACATTCTCCACCGTCACATGTTACAAATACCTCTCCATGGGCAACAGGATTCATAGTTCCTGCATCATAGTTTACATAAGGATCTACTTTCACACAAGAAACATTAAGGCCGGTTAGTTGTAAAATTTTAGCTATAGAAGAGGAAATGACTCCTTTTCCCAATCCGGAAAGAACACCACCTGTCACAAAAATATATTTAATATGATGATCTTTAACTTTTTTACTTGTTAATTGCACATCAAAGTATAGATAATCTTCTTTTTATTCGTTTTTAAAGATAGATGTTTATTCAGCACATAAAATTAACTAATTTACATGATAAAAATATATTACAAATATATAATAATTTTAAATAAAAATGGCAAATTATTATAAAGTGAATTTATGGATACATAAATATTTACTTCCTGCTTTGAATTGTACTTAGAGCAGTAAAAACCTAAGTTATTATTTTTAAAAAGTGATCTTTGATAAAGAAAAATTCAAAGAAAGATTTCATATTTTACAATATTTTTGCATTTACTAATATAGTATATTAAAATATTGTACAAATGTGATGAATGACAAAATTAAAGTTATTACCCAACATATTTAATTTCATATTTGTAGTAGTTTGAAACATAGAAATAATATCACTAACTTCATTTTATTATTGATTTTAATAATAATTCAAAGTCATATTGCATATATTAATAAATATTAATATTTGTTCCTTTATACTTAGATAGCTGATACACATGACTGATTTTATTTTTCAGATGTAACACTTTATAATAATAAACTAATAAATATTGGAAAAAGGATACAAATTGACTTTATGGTACTTTCTTCTGATCTAGTATTATTTTCTATATATATTACATTGTTTTTTGTAGTAATGAATTCTTCCATAAAACTGTTGTATTTTATTTGTATATCACTATATTTCGAAAATATTACCTGTCGTTATATTAGTGATTATTTTCTTGCTTATTATAACCATATAATAGTACAGATGCTAAAGTCCCAAATCAAATATACTTAATTGAGTAAGACTATGTGATTAAAGACGATAAATCCACTATTATTCATTGTATTCGCCATTTCGCTATTATTGATAGGTATTACGATTGACAATGTCACTGCCGAAGTATATACCTCTAACATGATTAGTTTGGGAGACCAAGATTCCAAACTCTCTACAATGATTAATAACGCCTTGTTGGGCAATGTTGACTCTACTCCTAGTGATACACCAATATTAAGTGAGGGGGGAGAAGAATATCAAGTTATACACTCACATCAACGTTCTCATTCTCAACTTTCTATAATGATTAATAACGCCTTGTTGGGAAATGTTGACTCTACTCCTAGTGATATATCAGCCATAAATTATGTACAAGAACAATTTATTACGATCAAGCCTGATGGATATAATGATAATATAATTTTTGAAGAACCCAAGAAAAAGGTGGATTTGCTAAACTCGAATGTTCCTTTTCTATTACCTGTACCTTTTCCTTAACTATTCTGTAAAACCTTTCCTATCTAA
>DASQLB010000116.1:0-25742 GCA_035630235.1 Nitrososphaeraceae archaeon
TATGAGTGTAGATGAAGCATATAAAGTCGCTTTGCAGGCAATAGCCGCAGCAATTAGAAGAAATGCTGGTACAGGAGACGGAATAAATGTTGTTATAATAGATAAAAACGGCTATAGAGAACTATCGAAAGAAGTAAAAGATACTGTTAAAGTAGTATTTTAAAAATAAATAAATTTATTTTTTATTACTAATTTTAGAATTTAAAAATTCGTTATAAACAGAAAGCGCATCATTCTCATCTTTTGCTCCCACTATAGTTGCTGTGCCACTAGTCATAAAACTTATAGATAGTTGTTGTGATGGATGATTATTATTATTATTAGTCGTTACAGTTATTCCTAAAGACCCTCTAGATTTTATATTATATCCTAATAATTCTGCATTGTGTATTATTTTATTTAAATTAACTATAGAAGTTATTTTTGATGGTGTAACAGTATAAGTTCTTTTGCCTCTATCTCTACCACATAGTTCTTCGATAATGAGATCTTGTTCTTTTTCTTGCTGTATTTCTTTTATTATTTTATCTTTTCCACATGCTGAGCATTCGTCATGTCTTAACATTTTAATGCGTTCAAATGATAGCTCGTTTAAATCAATGTACAATAACGTATTTACTAACGAAGGTTTTTGTCCCAACAATATTTTTATCGCTTCAGATACTTGTATACCACCAACCAAATACAAAATAGAAGGATGAACACCCTCTGTACTACATGTCGGCATATCCTCCTCAGATAAAGCAGGAAATATACAACGAAGACATGCAGACTGATTTGGAAGAATTGTGCATACTGAACCAAGCATTCCTAATGCACCTGCATAAATGAGCGGAATATGTTGCTTAATGCATGCATCGTTTAAAGCATATCTTGCATCAATACTATCAAGTGCATCTATAACAACATCAAATCCTTTTACTATATTTTCTGCAGTATAAGCAGTAATTGAAATAGGAAGTGCTTCAATCTCTACATCCGTATTCCTCCTTTTCAAATGTTCTATTGCTGCTTCAACTTTGACTTTTCCAATATCTTGTTCAGTATACAAATGTTGTCGATGCAAATTAGATATTTCAACTACATCTCTATCTACAATTCGGATCTTGCCAACACCCATAGCAGTTAATTGAGTTACAACTGGATTTCCAATTCCACCGACTCCAACAACACAAACTTTGGAGTTTCTAAGTTTTTCCATTCCAATAAATCCTATTTCTTCTAACATTATTTGTCTAGAATAACGTTGGAGGTCTTGACTACTAAGTTCTATATGTTCAATTTTTGTTTCATTTGCTCCTCCAGCTACTGCAGGCAGTATGTAAATTGAATCACCGTCTTTAAGTGATGTTGTCATTCCATCTTTGTTAAAGCGCATATTTTTTCCATTTATATAGATATTTATGAGAGCTCGAGGTTTACCATTAAGATCTAATACTCTACGTTTAAAATCATCACCTAAATTATCAGATGCTTTATTAAATGCATCGTGTAAATCTTGTACGTCTAATGCTATTTTTTTTTCTCCAGAACCTTTATTTAAAACAGATGGAATTATAAATTCAATTTTTGCCATTATATTTTCACTTTTATTTCCACATATATTATTCATATTATTTTTATTATCTAATTATTGTAGAAACTATTTGGACATCGGGTTTAACAGTAGATGGTTTTGGTAACATGTCTATTATAGCTTCAGTAGATTTGAGACCATTACCAGTAACATAACAAACTATATCTGCGTCTCTGTCTATCTTACCACTTTCAACCAATTTTTGAAGGACAGCTACAGACACTCCACCAGCGGGTTCGGTAAAAATACCTTCAGTTTTCGATAATTTAAGTATCCCATTAACTATTTCTTGATTTGTAGCCGATTCAGCAATACCATGATATTGCTTTAACCTTTTTAAAACATACATTCCATCTCCTGGATCCCCTATAGCAAGACTTTTTGCAATAGTATTTGGTTTTTCTACAGGAAATATTTCGCTGCTATTTGATTTAAAGGCATCTACTATCGGTGAACATCCATGAGGTTGTGCAGCAATAATCTTTAAATTAGAAACGTCATTAACTAACCCTAGTTCACTTAATTCCTCAAAGCCTTTGCAAATTGCATTTAACATTGCACCACTGCCAACAGGAATTACTAGATAGTCTGGTACTTGCCAATTAAGTTGCTCTGCTACTTCATAAGCAAGGGTTTTTGATCCTTCAACATAATATGGTCTCATATTAATATTTACTATACCTATTCCTTTCGAATCTCCAATTACAGATGCTACCCTATTGGCATCATCATAAGTTCCATCTACAGCAACAAATTCTGCACCATAAGCTAATGCCTGAGATATTTTTACAGGTTCTAAACCCACAGGCGCAAATATATAGCAAGGAAGTCTAGCTACGGCGGCATGCGCAGCAGTAGCAGCTGCAAGATTTCCTGTTGAAGCACAGCCTACGGCTTTTAGATCAATTTCTTTGGCTCTAGATACAGCAACACCAGCAGGCCGGTCTTTGAAAGAGAAGGTTGGATTAACCGAATCATTTTTAATGTATAAAGATTTTAATCGCAAATCTTTACTAAGATTAGTAGATTTTTGTAAAGGAGTAAAACCTGAATTAATACTAACTATATTATTTTTATCTCTTATTGGTAAGAGTTCAAAATATCTCCAATAGGTTTTTTCTTTTCGAGATTCAAATAATTCTCTTTTTATATTATTAGGATAGATATATTTAACGTCTAGAGGTCCAAAACAATCTTCGCAAATATATCTAAATTGAGGTTTATATTCTTTTTTGCATTCCCTGCATATCAAAGACTGTATTATTCCCATTTATAATAATGCAGTTAAAATACATTATAAATAAGGTTCTCTAAACATAAATTTAGTGTCACTATAATTTCATATTATAAAAAAAATAGAATGTTAAAACTAAATAATATGATATTATTCTTTCTACAATTAATTATATAAAAATATTATTAATTATAACATACTTTTTAATAATTTTTATCTTTTAGAACATTATGAAAACAAGAAGTATTTCCAGTATGACATATGGGTTTATTGGAATTTACAACATATAGTAATGCATCAGCATCACAATCAACTAAGATTTTCTCTACAGGTTGAATATTTCCTGATTCTTCACCCTTCATCCATAATTTTTTATGAGAAGTACTCCAAAACCATGCATTGCCAGTTTTGATAGTATTTTCAAGAGCCTCTCTATTTACATATGCAAGCATAAGAATATCTTTAGTTAGTTGATCTTGAACTATTACTGGCAATAGTCCTCCACGCTTTGTAAAATCAAGATCTTCCAATAATTTAAATTGCATAATATCTTTTATTTTTATGTTCAATATAAAAAAGTAATTATACAATATCAGTTAATATGATTGTTAATTTTTTTATTATCATTTCAAAAAAGAAATTAGATTTATTTAATGATTAATCTTATTTAGAACCGTTGATGAACCCAGATACAAATGACAATAATATTCTGCATATAGGGTTCGATGATACAGATTCAACATTTGGAAGATGTACTACTCATTTAGCTTTCAAAGTTATATCCTATCTTAGCAAAAAAAATGTGAAATTTCTAGATTATCCTTTGTTAATAAGATTAAATCCCAACATTCCATGGAAAACTCGTGGAAATGGTGCTGTTTGTTTGAGAATAATGACTAAAGCTAAAAATAATAATAATATAATTGATTTTATAAAAAATGAGCTAGAAAAAAATTCTGAAATCGGTAAAGGTGCCAACCCCGGATTGGTCTGTTTACAAAGCAAAGAGATTCCTGATGAAATTAGGGAATTTCATAGAATTGCAATGTTTGATATACTTAGTAAACAAAAAGCAACAAAACTAGCACAAAAATATGATTTAAATTATTTTAGTTTTGGAAATGGTCAAGGACTGGTTGGAGCTATAGCTGCTATTGGATGTTTATTAAATTCAGATCATACATTTGAAATATTAGCATATAGAAAAATTAGAAATTGCGGAACTCTTAGAATAATTGATCCAATAAATGTTATTCGTCTCCACGATACAACATTCCCATCTACATTTAATAGTTACGATTACATCCATAAACGAGTTCTTATACTACCACATGGACCTGATCCAGTGTTTTGTGGAATTAGAGGAGAAGACCCTCAAGTATTACATAACAGTTTAAAAATTCTGGAAATCAAAGAAGATCTAGCAGGATATATGATTTATCGTTCTAATCAAGGAACTGGAATGCATTTACAGAATGAATTAAAATTGTCCATGGTAAAATCTTTTACTTCTGGATATTCTAAATGTGTGATAGTAACAAATCCACAAATTATTAGAGGTGGACATGTATTATTTACCGTAGAAGACAAATCAAAAAATGTTTGTTTGGCAGCAGTATATGAACCAACTGGATTAACTAAGATTGCTTCACAATTACATATAGGAGATAAAATAGAGATCGGATTTGGTGTTAGAAAAGCTACATCAAAACATCCAAAAGTATTAAATATTGAATATATTTGTATCCTACAACTCGCACAAATTTATAATATTGTTAATCCATATTGTATAAATTGCAAAAAGAGAATGAAATCAGAAGGAAAAAATAAGGGATACCAATGCAAAAAATGCAAAATAATCAATAAAAATTGTAAAAAAATACTTTTATTAAAAACAAGATCAATTAAAGAAGGCTTGTACATTCCTACATTGAAAGCACATAGACATTTAACCAAACCCTTTCACAGATATGGAAAGGAAAAGACTAAATTTTTTGAATTTGGAAATGTAGAATTGTATTCAAAATGGTTTGAAAGATTTAGATAACTCACAAAACAGATAGCGGGGGGTTGATTTGAACTTACGGCTACCTTGTAGAAATATTCACTGTGGTAGAAACCGCTCTGCGGGTTATGAGCCCGCCGGGATAACTTTGCCTATTATATATCTGGCTTCCCCACCCCGCTGATTCCTTTTTTGATTTTACAACTATATATCTCTGTCTATTGAAATTTAAAATATTTATCAATAATTTTTTAATATATTATTTAATAAAATATAATATTTATAATAAAAATTTTATTAATTTAATTATTTATAACGTTTTGTACTATATTAGAACACAAATAAACAAAAAAACTTTTGTAGAGAGTAAATTAATAGAAAAAACTTGGACTTTTAGAGATGCGGGAGGTGGGATTTGAACCCACGAACCCCTAAGAGATGAGGTATCTTAGTCAAACGCTAAACTTCTGAGCGTCGTGTCGGATTAGATCCGAACTCACGCCTTTGACCATGCTTGGCAACTCCCGCTTTCTATAATATGACTTCCTTAGTGAAATAATAAATTTTTCATTATGATAATCCTTCATAAAATGAATAAGAATAATGAATTATTAGTATGTCTAAACATTAAAAGCTCTACTTAACATTATTAACTCTGGGCCACTGGTCATATTTCCAACTACAACTGACTTAGAATTAGCAATAATGCCTGATGCCAAAAAAGGGATTCCACCATTAATTGTTAATGGTTCAACATTAACATTTAAAATATCAGAAATTGTCTTAATTTCCTCATCTGATGCATTAGGATAAACTGCTGCACCCTTATTTGTGGAAACTATCAATGCTCCTGTTTGAATAAATCCAGAAATATTCATAGAAGTAACAGATACCCCCAAAATATCTTGTATTTGAGTTTTTACATCACTACATAATGGTGATACTATTGCTCCATGATCGTTTGTAGCTATTAAATTACCTATTGCAGTATACTTAGTTTTCAAGCGTTCAACAGTTAATCGACTTTTTTCTTTTAATACGTTAATCTCTTCGTCTGAAGCAATATACGAAACTATTATCCCATTATTATTCATAACCATCATTGGTCCTAATAACCGTGTGCCAGCAATTGAAACATAAATAGTATCTGTAACTTCCAAATATTTTGATAACATAGTAGTTTTTGTTGGAGCAAATCCTAATGGAAGTACAATAAAATTATCATTGCATTTTACAAAAATTCCAATATTTGGACTTTTATAATATGCATATTTGTAAATTCCCAAGATCTAACAAGTATTATAAATATGAATATGAACTTATTGGAACATTATATACATATAAAATTAGAAAATGAAGTTAATCTATCATCTATCATTTATCTATCTATCTATAACTTGTCCAAGACCAAGTTTGATTGTTAACGGATCGGACAATGACTGTGTTTTTTCTAAATTAGTTAATTGTATAATTGCTGTAACTGTTTCAATAGATTTATCTGCAATATTAGTAGCAAGTTTTATAGATTCAGTATTATTATAATTAAAACCTTGTGGGTAAGAAGATGTTTTTAGCAACGTTCCGTTTATAGAGTATACTTTCATTACAGCATTAATTGTTTTATTGTTTAATCCAGCAGAATCAGCTGTAGTGAGAGATTTTAGAAGTACTTTTACCTGATTGTCTTGATTTAAGGGAGATATAAAGTGAGCATAATCTATCTCCATAGGAAGTGTTTGTACAATACCATAAGTTTCTTTTATTATATTATTTTTATTTTCTAAGGAAGATGATTGAAAGAGATAAATTGATGAAATAGATAACAATACAAAAAATACTAGGTAATTTTTATTGATTTGTTTTATAATATTGAAAGTGCTCATAGACGATTATTTGGATTAATATCTTTAGAATAACATTGATGTTAAATTATTTTGACAAAATACTACATGATTATACTACATGGTTATAATTGTGAAAAATAAGATTAAAATATTATTATGTTGCTTGTGTTATTTTGAAGTCTCCGTCAATAATTTGAATAATATATTTATTATTTTTAAAAAATAATTCTAGTTTGTCTTCTGATTCTTTGATATCAACAAGTTCTTGACCTTTCATATCAGTAAATTCTACCATAAGTTTATGACGAATTACTATTATTTAGATTATTTGAATTGTTTATCAATAAACATATTCAATATGAATTAATTACACAAATATTATTATAAACACTTTATTAAGTTTCAAATATGGTTTATCACTACCTATCCATAAAAAATCAATTACTTATCCTCTTTGTTCTGTAATTATAGGCTATTTATCCCAAAAGTAATGAATAAAAATAATGCTTAGTAAATTAATACCTGATAAAAAGGATAAATAAAAAACAATAACTGTTTTATGAAGAAATTGAATCCAAAATGAATTAGTTAGAGTTCTAGTATTTTTCAAAATTTTCTTGTTCTTCTTTGCACACTACCTAGGTCTCTAATTCTTTTGATAGAGATTCTGATTAAATAAATATATTGATTTAATGTAAATACTAAAAATATTGCATGTAATTGAAGCATATAATTTATCGAAAATTTATAAAGGTACTCACGTACCAGCTTTGGATAATATATCATTAAAGATTGAGCAAGGACAAATTTTTACATTATTAGGAAGAAATGGTGCTGGAAAAACTACGTTTGTAAGAATATGTGCAACCCAATTGTTACCAACGTCAGGAACTTTGAAAGTTTTGGGTTATGATGTAATAAGCCAAGCAGAAAATATAAGGAGATTTATCTCGGTGGTGCCACAAGAAGGAAGACCATTACGAGCACTTACACCTTGGGATCATGTTTATAATTGGCTCAAGATTAGAGGAGAAGAGAAATTTATTGCAAAAATAAAAACTGAAAAAATATTAGAAAGATTTGAATTACTTAAAGTAAAAGATAAACCTGCAATGAATTTGTCTGGAGGAATGAAACAAAAGATTTTGGTAGCAATGGCTACTGCTGTTGATGCAGATTTATTATTTCTAGACGAACCTACAATAGGTCTTGATCCCGTTTCAAGACGTCAAGTTTGGAACTTAATGCAAGATTTAAAAAAAGAAGGTAAAACTATATTACTTACAACTCATTATATGGATGAAGCAGAAATATTATCTGATAAAATAGTTATAATAGATAATGGTAAAATTGTAAAAGAGGGAAATATTAATGATTTACGAAAAATCATTCCACAAAATATTCGTATGGATATATCTAAAAAAAATATTGTTGATATTGAAAAATTGAAAGAGTATGGAAATATAGTAGAAATAGGTACAGATATTATTCGATTATTCACCTTTGAATCTAGTATAGGTGAACTATCTAATCTAGCTATTAAAAATAAAATGTCCTTTAATATATCACCTATAACACTTGATGATATATTTGTACATTTAGTTGGGGATACTATAAAAAATAATAAAATAAAATAGATTATTCAATTAAACTAAAAGAATATTAAGAGAATATCTAAAAAGAAAATTTAATTGTATTGAATTTTAATCCTATTTAATTCATCTAATGCGTTAGCAATCTGTTCATCGGTTTCGTTTCCATAAATCACTAATAAACGATCATTATTATTAAGGACATAATCGGAAATAGACCCGGTTGAATTCCCATTGATGAATGTTCTTAGTTTATTATTTCCATCATCACAATATTCTGTACCATTAGTGAAAGCCAAACAATTGTTTTTCTTGTCTATATCCATTTTGACACTTTTTAAAAAGTCTACAAAAGTAACATTTGTTGCATGTCTATGCAGTGTAGTGCCATCCCCGTTCTCAACATGAATATAATCAGATTGTACTTGGTATTGCGGTTGACTAAAATCTATATTTTGGCCATTTACTTTAACTAAAAATGCTGCATGTTCATGGGCAGAACCTAAAGGTCCGAAACCAGCAACAGATAGAGTATTTTGAGAAGATACATAAATTGAAATTCCAGCAATAATAACAATTGCAGCTATAATTGGAAGGATAAATGTTTTTAAGTTTTTAATTCTTTTTTTTCTTGTTATATCGAAATAGCTCTTTTTCTTTTTATCATCATCATCCACATTATTGTTATTGTTCTTTTTCTTTTTATTCGACATGATAAATTGATTGAAGTGAGTAATATCGTATTATATAGCACTTTCGGAAACATGGAAAATAAACTGGTTTTGAGAATACAAAATCTATCTATAATAATTTTTTTTATTAGTAATATGATAGTGATTACTTTTATTTGATCATATTGGGAATTAATATTGATAATACATTCAATATAAGCAATATTGTAAAATACCTTCTTTATTTTTTATTTCAATTATTATTTAAAATCTATATCATATATTTGTGTCTAATTATAAATGTTATCTCTTTTACAATAGTAAATATACAATATTTGAGGTATATTTTAAATAGTCATCTTTATATAATCATACTAATTTATCTATAATTTATTATGACTAAACATGCATAATCAATGAAATGCCACAATCAAGTAAAAGTTTTTTTATTTGAATGAATCAAATAAACACTATAGAAGTTTGTTTAATAAAATATTGATTAATTTACGGGAATAATTAGAATTTAAGACCAACTAATAGAAAAAAATAATTTTAAATAGTAAAATACAAAAAGAAGAAGGAAACAAATGTATAGGTAATGTTTTTTTTTATAAGCCCTATAGGTCTTGGTCATGTAGCAAGAGATGTAGCAATAATTGATCACTTGAAGTTTAAAAATGATAATAAAGTAAATTTTGTCACCGGCTCTGCAGCATATACATTTTTAACAAGTTATGGATTGAAAGCCTTTAATTTATATGAACCACCTAAGTTTGAAATTGAGTCAGGAAAACTAAATCATTCCTTTACATGGTTAATAAAATATTTGTTATATTATAAAAAATGCAAAGAAATTGCAACAAAAATTATAGGCACTAATATTGAAAAACTAATTGTCAGTGATGAAGACTTTGCATCAATTTCTATAGCGGAGGAAAAAAATTTAAAAAGGATTCTAATTACAGATATAATTAACACTAGTTTTACCAAAGGTATAACATCAATAATAGAAAAAAAAATGAACAAGAGATTATGCCAAATTATAAAGAAATGTGATTGTGTAATAATACCAGATTATGGATGTGATACAGAAAATTTTAGATATGTTGGACCAATTGTAAGAGAAATTTTGGAACATAGAGAAACGTTACGTAAAAGATTTAATTTTACCAAAAAAACAATTGTTGTAAGTGTAGGTGGAACTGACGCAGGAAAATATCTGATAGAAAAAGTGATTGATTCTTTTAGAAGATTAAAGGCAAAATTAGATATAGATCTTATCGTTGTAACTGGTCCTTCACTGCAAATAAGCCCAGCTGAGGATTTCCGTTTGTTTGGATATGTACCTAATTTGAATGAATATATTTATGCTTCTGACCTAATAATTTCATTAGCGGGTAGATCTACAATGGACGAATCCATAGTCTATAACATTCCGGGAATATTTATACCTCTTAAAAATCATTATGAGCAAGAAGAAGGTGCCAAAAGGCTAGGGTTTGAATATAAAGATATATTAAGACTTGATAAATTAATTGAAGAAAAACTTAGTTCAAATTCTGGTACAAGAAAAAATACTGCGAGTAATGGAGCAAAGAAAGCTGCTGAGATCATATCAAGTTTTATTTAGATGTTATACATTAATAGTATACGAAAATACAATAGGAAGTTATAACATATGACTGAAGTTATTATTGCAAAGTTTGGAGGAAGTACTATTGGTCAAAATGGTGATCAAATACCTACCGTGATAGAAAGAATTAAGGCGATGAGAAAAAAAGGAAAAAAAATTGTAGCTGTTTTTTCTGCACCATTAATGGAACATGACGGAAAAGTAAAATCTATGACAGATATTGCAATATTTATTGGTAGAAAATATGCTTCTGGTCAAAGAGTAGATACAGATATTTTGTATAGGATATATTTAGATATAGCCAAAAAATATTTATCTCAAAAATATTTTGAAGAATTTGAATTTCACCTTGAAAAGTTCTATAATTATGTTATATCTTCGTTAAATCACGTTACTGAAAATAAAAGGTTTATTGATGTTACTAGATCAAGAATACTTGCATATGGAGGAGAGATTACCATGTCCTATCTTATGGATTACGTAATGAGAAGTAACGGATTAAAATGTGACCACGTTGATATTGAGAAATGGCCGATCATTACTGATGATAATTTTGAAGCAGCTAATTTCATGTTAGAAGAATCTAAAGAACATAAAAAACACTTTCTTAAATTACTAGAAGAAAATGAAGTAATATCTATTGGAGGATTTATTGGAAAAACAGTTGACGGACTTGAAACAACATATGAAAGGGGAGGATCTGATAGAACTGCAGCAGATATTGCAATAATTTTATATGATGAATTTAAAGTACAAATAGATTTCGAAAAAGATAACATTGTACTAAGCGCTGATCCAAAAATAGTAAAAGAAGAATTGGAATCTATACGATATTTATCATATAATGAAGCAAGATTAGCTGGAATGTATGGTATGAAGATCTTAGATCCTATTGCAATTAAGGAAATTGATGATAATAATTTTGATATCCCTATAGTAATTACATCAATACTGAATCCTTCTGAAATTACTATAATTGAGAAATCTTTGATTAATAGAAAACAAGACTTTTTAGATAGTGTAGTAAATGATGCTGATGATGATGATGATGAAGATAGTTCACTAATCAAGATTGTAACAGGAAAAAGAAATTGTGCAATTGTCAGAATGGAAAGTATTGCTGCTTCTTATTTAATTGCATCACTTGAAAAGGATAAGCAATACTATAATTTCTTAAAACTATCGCCGTTTAAAGTTGATGATATAGAAATTACAAGGTTACTATTTCTTGATGCAGATTATGTCAAGCGTAATGAACGTCATTTTAAGGCTTTTTATCCAAAAGTCGAATTTGCTTATGGAAAAGGTGTAGTTACATTAATTGGAGATATGATGTGGAAAATGCCAAAAATTGTTTCTACTGCAAGTAGAACTTTGGGTGATTATGATATAAATATACTGAATTTGGATGCACAAGAGGAAACATCAAGAATTCTTATAATAGTAGATGACATAGATAACAATGTTGCAAATGCTATAAGAGCAATACATTTACAAAGAAATAAAACCGATTTAAAAATTACTCACAACAATTAAACTTTATTAGTATTAAAGAATGAAAATCAAATGGACAAGAGTAGTATTATTTGGATTGATGGTCTTTTATATGAAGGTCAAAATGCTAAAATACATATTTTAACACATTCTTTGCATTATGGTACTGCTGTATTTGAAGGAATAAGATGCTATAAAACCCAAAAAGGACTAGCGATATTTAGATTAGAGGATCATTTGAAGAGGTTATTTGAAAGTGCTAAAATATATTTTATGAATATTGAATATTCAAAGAAGGAATTAGAAGATGCAATAATTAATACAATTAAAAAAAACGAATTAGATGAATGTTACATTAGGCCTTTAGTTTATTTTGGTCATGGAAAAATGGGAGTTTATCCACTAAATAATAAAGTTTCAGTCTCAATAGCTGTTTGGAAATGGGATGAATATATAAAAAAAGAAAATGACGAACAGGGAATACGACTCATGGTTTCAAGCTGGATGAGAATTGATGGACGAACGATGCCTGTTCATGCAAAAGCTACAGCTAATTATGCTAATTCAGCCTTAGCTAGAATTGAAGCGATCAAATCTGGATTTGATGAAGCTATACTATTAAATACTGCCGGAAAAGTAGTTGAAGCAAGTGCTGAAAATATTTTTATAGTAAAAAATAAGACATTAATAACTCCTCCAATATCATCTGGCTCCCTGGAAGGAATAACCAGAGATACAGTATTAGCATTAGCAAGAGAAGATGATATTCTTACAGAGATTCGTGATATATCAAAAGATGAATTGTATTTAGCAGATGAAATTTTTTTAACTGGTACAGCTGCGGAAATCAAATCTGTCGGTGAAATTGATAATAGAATGATAGGAAATGGAAAAACTGGAACAATAACAAAAAGAATGAAGAGATTATTTGAACAATCTATAAGAGGGAATCACAAATATAGTGAAAAATGGTTAATATACATCTGATAACATAAAATCAATTATTGAAAAATGAATAAATATTAATTTTGATTATTTGAAAAAGGAGTACCGATCTAAAGAATGAAATGATTATTAGATTGGGACGATATTGAAAATGCGTAAAAAAATTAAGCTAAAAAACAAAAAAATCAAGAAATAAGATCTAATTATTAATATAAAAAATAGTAGTATAATTCATGTAATATTAATTTCCTTAGAATCAGATATTAATGAGATTGAATTTATTTCGATCCAAAGAAATAAAATATTTAGATTTAATAAATTTTAAAGCATAAAAGTATTTATTGACAGATGAAATTTATGATACCAGAAAAACTTATTGTAAAAAGTATTTTAAAAAATTAGAATATGGTTATATAGGTCTCGTAAACAGATACAGAATTCCAGATAATAACTAAGAGTAAATAAAGTTTTGAATTCTAATATCGATTGTATTTTCATGGGAAAAAGGAAAGTTATCCCTACATTATATTTTATGTAGTTGACTATAGATCTATATCAAATATCATGTCAATGAATTAATGAAAGTACTATGAACTTAAACTATGAGAATCAATCAAAAAATAGGAGTTTGGCTTATTGCCGCTATATTTTTTACAGGAAGTATGCCATCCTTATTAGATCAAGCTTTTGCACAATCAACTATTAATGGTGCAGGAGCAACCTTTCCATTTCCGTTAATAGATACATGGAGAGTGGAATACCAAAACATCAAGCCTGATGTAAATATTAATTATCAATCTATTGGTAGCGGTGGAGGAGTGAAGCAATTTATTGAGAAAACGGTCGATTTTGGAGCTACTGATGCACCACTAAATGCAGAAGAGGAGAAAAAAGCAATAGGTGCAGTACATATTCCAGAAACTATTGGTTCTGTAGTAATTGCATATAATTTACCACAAATAGCAGACAAGGAATTAAAGCTAACTGGGCCCATTATTGCTGATATATTCATGGGAAAGATAACTAAATGGGATGATCCTAAAATAAAAGAAATTAATTCAGGATTGGAATTACCTTCAGAGGACATTGTAGTTGTACATAGGTCTGATGGATCTGGAACTACATTTGTTTTTACAGATTATTTAGCAAATGTTAGCTCTGCATGGGAAACATCTATGGGTAAAGGAAAATCCGTTCCATGGTCTACTGGTATAGGTGCTCCGGGAAATGAAGGAGTTAGTGGATCTATAAAGAGTACTCCTAATTCAATTGGATATATAGAACTGTCATATGCTCTTACTACAGATACAAAATATGCACATATTCAAAATAAAGACGGTAGTTTTATAAAACCATCTCTTAATTCAACTGCCGCTGCAGTTTCTTCTGTCGCACCTACTCTTCCTAAAGGTGATGAGTCATGGAAAGATATTTCCGTAGTAAATGCACAAGGAAAGGATTCTTATCCAATAGCTAGTTTTTCATATTTACTGCTATTCAAAGAACTCAGTACAAATCCTTCAATTGATGAAACAAAAGCTAAAGATTTGGTAGACTTTATATCCTATGCAATTACAGACGGGCAAACTTTTGCATCAGACTTGGGATATGTTCCGTTGCCTAATGAAGTAGTTAAACAAAACCAGGAGACATTAAAATCATTGACATATAAAGGAAACCCAATACTACAATAATCTTTTTTATTTGTTCCTTTTAATTTAATAAATACTATTGGATTAATAATTATTTTTATTATTGGTAAGAGATTAGTGTTTCAATTTCAGTACTTTGCAGGCTTCTGTATAGATGCCAAGTATATCCTCTGTATACATATTATCTTAAATGTCAAACACTTCATGTTGCCATGTAAATTCTCTAAATATTTGGCGTTTTTTAATGTTATGTCTTTCTTCTGTTTTTAGCAATTTTGAAAGGATTTTAACTGCATCTACTATATATTTTCCCTTGTTTAACATTACAGATTCCGCTCTTTGACCTCTAGCCGCGTCTGTGATTTCAGCTCGTGTCGGTAAACCACTCTTAGCCAAAGTTTCAAGAATTTGAGTGGCTAAAATTACCGGAAGATGAGCAGCTTCACAAAGACATAAAATATCCTCTTGAATTAAAGATAAATTCTCAAAGCCTGCTTCTACTGCAAGATCTCCCCTGGCGATTAATATTCCAAATTTAGGAACGGTAAGACCTGTCAAAAGTATCCTACCCAGGTTATGTACTCCATTATGAGTTTCTATCTTGGCTATTATTCCAAAATCAGGATATCCTAGTTTTATTAATTCTTTATATAATGATTGTATATCTTCTGGATGATTAGTAAAGGACATTCCAACAGCAGTTGCATGTTTTACAATAAATTTTAAATTCTCAATATCTTTTGATGTTATTGCAGCTATCTCTAAATTTGAATCAGGAAAGTTCAATCCTTTGCCTGATCTAATTTTTGCAGTAGTATCTTCAGGATATACTATTTCTAATTCTATATAATCATCATTTATGGATTTTACTCTTGAAGCAATTTTTCCATCATCAATTAATACTCTATGATTTATCTGAATTTTGTTTAAAACTTCTGGCATATTACAACTTATTCCTGCTGGACTTGTAATAGTAGCAGGATGACCTTCAACATGATTTTTGTAAATTAATAATCTATCTCCAGACTTTACTTCTAACTCAATAGATTGAGGTCTAATCGGGCCCACTACTAAGTTATTTCCAACCTCACTAGAGGAATGTTGAGATATATTTTGATTATTATTTTCAATATGAAAATTATTTAAATTATTTTTTTCTCTTTGTAAAATCAAACCTTCTTTAAGATATAATGTTTTATCAATGCCTATACGAATTCTACTTTGGTTTATTTTTTCGAGAACAATAATTGTTCTAAATCGTCCTCTTGAATCATATAGTTTTAATCTTTCTCCTATTCTTAAATTGGCCAACTCATTTTTTCCATTTGATATTGCAATTATGAAGCTTGAAGGGACCCCAACTAAGTTTATTCTTTCTGTGTATTTTACTTCAGAAT
This sequence comes from Nitrososphaeraceae archaeon, assembly GCA_035630235.1. GTDB lineage: Archaea > Thermoproteota > Nitrososphaeria > Nitrososphaerales > Nitrososphaeraceae > TH1177. The sequence continues at coordinate 16,044 of DASQLB010000116.1, forward strand.
CTAAGAATCCTTCAATTAGTTTAACCGTTTTTCCATATATATCCTTTTGAACAGTAATTTTTAGTGGTATACTTGCCAGTCTCATAGATCCTATTCTAATTTTAGGACCTGTCAAATCCATGACTATTCTACATTTTCTTCCAATGTCTTGTCCTTTCTGAATCAGACGTTCTTCTGCATTTCTGATTGAATTTATAATAATTTTCCATTCTTTTTCAGTGTCATATGCACAGTTAATTCTTGCAATATCCATTCCATTGATTAACAACTGTTCTAGCAAATGTGGTTGAAGTGCTATGTCTATATCAATAGTAACCATGATACGTGTTGTTCTACCCTTCCTAGGTCGTCCCAGTAACAAAGTACTGCGATTGAATATATTTAATTGTGCCTCCTTAAAACTTATTTTTTTGAGTTGTGTCTTAATATTAGGCAAATATCCAAAATGTTTTAGAATTTGTTCTAAATTAACCAATACATGATTCTCTAATCTTCCCAATGAGGAAAGCCCATCTTCAGCTAATTTTAATTGAAGATCCTCGATATTTTTTTTTCTTAAAGCTAGATAGCATATTAAATTATCACAACTTCCGTTTTCATATTGTAAAGTGGCATTATTTAGTTTATAGTATTTTTTAATTCGTTCTGCATCAGATATTATTTCAGTGTATAATTTATATAAATCTCTTCCTAATTGTTTCTCTTCATCAGAAAGTAAAATTGGACGATTAGTTTCATTATTATTTTCAGAACCTAAAATCATTCTAGTTATAGATTTATAGAATTAAATGATATATATCATTTATATGATAGTGCTGTTGATGTTTACCTTTAATCTCAAAGATGAGTAAGACGTTATGGATGATGATATTCTCCTATAGTTTTGAATCTGAAAAAACAGAATTATTCAACCTTAAATGTAGTAAATTATAAACCCAAAAAAAGTAATTGAATTAAGAGCTCTGCTAATTTAAGATAAATTTTTTCTAGATTTCATTTATAATTGTTGGTTTGCATCTTATTAATTTGGTTTTAATGTAATAAGTGTTCTAATTTTTGGATCATAAGTTATCCCATGCTTTTATATCTATTGTTTTAGTTGTGTTAGATGACTTTGGATCATACCAAGCAGTACATTTGTATTTGTTATTTTAGGTGAATTTTCTTGATTGCTGTATAAATGATATTTGCATCGGTATAGTCTACCATTACACTAGTAGTATTATTGAGATAGTATATTGAAAGCAATAATTTGTTATTTTTAATAGTTATTAATGTATCAAAATTTGTTTTATATCAAGTTCGATAGTGCAAAGGTCTTTTTTCTATATTAATCACCTCGCCAATTGTTTGATTTAAAGCTTCTTCTGCTATATCACTTGCATGTTCTGCAGTACGTCTTAGATCTTCAAGTAAAAGTTTTATGAAAATTTTATATTGATTAAACTCTCCATTATCAGTATTATCTAGTAAAGATACGATGGTATTTTCAAGAAGTTGTACATTTTCTTTTCTATCAACTATTTTATCTGCCATCAAATAATCCCTTCTCAAAAAAGCTTCAACTGAATCGTTCAGGTCTTGTAAAGATAAATCACTCATTTTTTTAATATTATGTAGAATATCCTCAGGAATCTTTTCTTTAATTGAAAGAGATTTTTCTGCAAATTTGGAAGCATGATCTGCGATTCTTTCGATACTTTTTACTGCTAATCTATAACTTAAACAATCAGAAGTTTTTTTTAATCCCACGTCATTTAATATCCTTTCATTTTTTGTTGCAATGACCAGATTTCTTAGTATATAAAGACTGAATCGATCAACTTCATCATCAGATCTTATAATTGCATTAGCTAATTCAGCATTTAATTCAGACAATGCTGTCATTGCATCTCTGTGCATTGAAGTAGCAAGAAGAAACATCCTTCTCACAGCAGTATTCACTGAAAGTTCGGGAAGAGTAATCAAAACTTGAATTGTTATCAAATCAGATGAGTCAGCAATTATCTCTGTACCGACAAGATTTCTACGAACGACTTCTCTTGCACCTTCACGCTGTACAGGATTAATTCTTCCAAATCTAGATTTAAGGTTTATTATATTATATCCAGCAAGATACATTGAAACTATCTTTCTTTTAAGGGAATTAGCACCTTCATCTTTTATTACTTGTACCGTTGCTTCATCAACAGCTTCAATGGAGGATCTTGTAATGTCAGATATTATAGATAAAGTATTATTTGGCTCACGGATAATAGTTACAGGATCACCAGCTTTTAGATTTAATTCATTTACCCATTTTTTAGGTAAGGATAATACAAATGTTGATTTACCTGTAAACTGTATTTTCCTTACTTCACTACCATCCATATACGTAGTCAATAGTGTATAAATAGTAATAATACATGTATAGTTTATGGTTATTTACAATATAGGTATATAGTTTTCTATATAGAATATATAGAGAACTAAATGTAGTTAAGATTCAATGTATTTCATTAGGTATCTCTAGAAGTGGCTATATTCTGTTTACGTGCTAGCACTCTTAATCCGACACTTAGTACTAATATTAGAAGGATCAAAATCATAGCAGCACCCCATCCAGAGGCATGAGCAGATTCATAAGGTAGAGATGCCAATCTCCATATTCTCAATGGAAGTGCATCTACTGGTCCCGTGAATGATGAGAAATATAAACTTGTTCCTAGAATAGTCATTATTAATGGAGCAGTTTCTCCTGCAATTCTTGCTATAGATAGTACTATTCCAGTTAAAACTCCACTCGTTGCAGTCTTTAGTACTATGAATATAGTGATTTTCCATTTAGGAACTCCTAGTGAGTGAGCCGCCTCTCTAATAGTATCTGGGACCATTTTAAGGGATTCTTCAGTTATTCGAGTAACAAGTGGAATCATTATTAATGATAATGAAAATGCTCCTGCTATAACAGAAAAAGAACCAATGGAAATAACTATTATCACATAACTTACAATACCAACTATGATTGAAGGTAAACCTGTTAAAACATCAGCAAAAAAGCGTACAACAAAGGCAAACCTATTATTACTTTTTGCATATTCGGATAGATAAATTCCAGCAAAAACACCTACAGGTACAGCAAGAAGAGATGCAGCACTTACTACGATTATAGTTCCTTGGATAGCTGGACCTATACCTCCTTTACCAGACCCAATTGAACCTGGTTTTTGAGTAAGAAATTCAAAACTAATAGCAGAATAACCATTTTTAAAAACCTCAAAAAGAATACTACCAAGAGGAATTATAGCAATAATAATACAACATATACATAAAATTGTTACTAGCTTATTTACATATATTTTTCTATTAGATGTCTTTGACATCATTTCTTGAACCTTCTTTCGATTTTTGGTATAATTATTATTTTCCTTAGTTTTAGATGACATGTACTATATTCGGCCCCCTGGATTAGAAGTTTTTACCATCTTGTAGACTAAAAGTCGGGCTATTACATTTATTAGCATTGTAAGCACAAGTAGAACAGCCCCTAGACCAATAAGTGCAGAAAGATGTAATTCTGATGCAGCTTCATTAAATTCATTTGCTATTAAACTAGACAAAGTTTGACTTTGTGAGAAAAGAGAAGTTGGAATAGCGTTCAATCCAGTTGCATTACCTATTATCAAAGTAACTAACATTGTTTCACCTATTGCTCTTCCAAGTCCTATTATACTAGCACCTAATATTCCAGATTTAGCATAAGGTAATACGGCAATTTTAATAGCCTCCCATCTAGTTGCACCCAAGCTATATGCAGCTTCTCTTTGAGAATTAGGCACGACAAGTAATAATTCTCTAGTAATGGAAGAAATTATTGGAATTATCATTATAGCGAGAACTATACCAGCGGTAAATACATCTAAACCAAAAGGTGTTTTAGCAAAAAATGGTAAAGAACCACCAAAAAAATTATGTAAAGGCTTTTCTACAAAATCCATTATCCAAAATCTAAAAACAAACAATGCCCAAAAACCATATATGATACTTGGAACTGCAGCTAAAAGTTCAATAATGAAAGATAAAGAAGTTTTTAATTTTGAACCTGCTATCTCTGATAGAAATATAGCTATCCCTAAACTTATAGGAACGCCAATTGCCATTGCAATACCTGAGGAAACCAAAGTTCCTATGATATATGGCAAGGCTCCAAATGATTCTCTACCAGGTACTGCATTCCAATCAGTGCTAGTTAAAAAGTTTAATCCCTCATCTTGAAATATTTCTTTTGAGCCCTCTCCAACTGCAAAAAGTATTAATGCTAACATGACGAGAGTATAAGCTGCTGCTCCAATTATTATCGATTTGAAAATAGGGTCAAATTTAGAGAATTTTGTTAATGGCAAAAGAGACTGATTATCCTTATACTTTGTCAAATTCGTCGTGTTGAATGTTACGCCTCGTTAATAACTATGATATTTTGATATTTTTTTAAGTATCATATAGTTTTAATATAGATCCATATAGTCTATATATTAATAATATTAGCATTATTTCTACGTTATATTCATATTAATATTCACAAGTATCAATCTATTTCTACTGTTGCAAAGACTAGACTGGAAAAGGATTTTGGCAAGTATTATTTTTCATCTTTAATTATTATATAGACACAAAATATATTATCATGACGATATTTTATTTTCTATCTAGTTAACATTTTAATTTAAAATGTATATTAAATATTTTGTCCAAATGTGCTATACATGATAGTTATTATAATAATATTTATAATATTATTACCTAGAATTAGAAAATTTCAATAATTTAGAGGCTCTGTTAAGTTAAGGAAAATAGATGAATGAAATTGAAAAAATCTTGTAAAAGTGAGTACAGAACATAATATAATTATATATGATGCCTATTACTTTATTCTTAAGTTAACAGGATCTCCGGTAGTAAAGAAGAATAGAAATCAAATAAAAATATCTATATAATCAAAGCTTTAACGAATAAATTAAAGAGAACAGAAAAAGTAAAAAATGGAAATAGATGAATCTTTGATAAATTTAATTAATAAAAAAATAACTGGGTTTAAGCTTTTAGGTATAGGTTCTAGCTTACGAAAAAATTCTTCAAGTAATAAAATATTAAAAATTGTTTTAGAGAAAGCACAAAGATACGGAGCAAACACAAGCATGATAGAATTGAGTGAAATTAACTTGCCTATTTTCAATCCTAATAAACCAAAAGAAATTTCTGAAGATATTAAAAAAATAAATGATCAGGTAGTAAATGCTGACGGATTTATTCTAGCTACGCCTGACTATCATGGCTCAATGTCTGGAGGAATGAAAAATTTATTAGATTATTACTGGTATGAATTTTCAGGAAAAATATTTGGATATATAGTATCTTCTCATGAAAAAGGATTGACTGTTATGGATCATATGAGAACTACTATACGTCAATGTTATGGATGGAGTTTGCCTTATGGTCTATCCATAAATACCGAATATGATCTTGATGAATATCATAATATTAGTAATCCTAAATTGCTTCTGCGTATTGAAAATATGTCCAGAGATATAGTTATATATGGAAAATTATTAAGAATGCAATTTATTTATGATACAAATAATAAAGAGTCAAATACATTCGCTTTTCAATTCAAAAAATAATTTTATTAGATGGTATTAAAATCCCCTTTATAAAATTACTTTATATAAGTTTAATAATTATTACTTGTTCATAGATAAGAATTGGTCAATTTTTTTTTGTAAATCTATATTAATGCTCTCTATTGATCTATTACCATCTATTGGGATAATTCCATAACTTTTTTGCATTCTAATAAATTGCTGTTTAATTTTCTGCTGATAAAGTAAGAAAGATTCTAAAAGATCATCAGAAAGTCCTAGATCCTCTCCTGATTCATAATAATCAAGTGTCATGTTTTTCTCAAAGACTCTTCTTAAAAGCTCTCTAGGTTCAACATCTAGATAAAAAACAAGACTAGGTTTCATCGCAAATCCATATAAATTATGAGACCATCTTTGATTTATTCTTCTTACTGCGTCTCTTGCCATAAGTGTATAAATATATCTATCAGCCAATATTATGTAACCAGCTTTTAAAGCAGGAATAATTTTATTTTCCAGCTGGTCTGCAAAATCTGCAGCATAAAATAAACTCATGGTTCTTCTTCGCAATAAATGGTGTTCTTTTGCATCTAGTATACCTTCACTTATTAGTTCAGATCTTTTCAATCCTGTATTTAGAACAGCATGACCATTTGCCTCAAGATGAGAATTTAGTAATGATATTTGTGTACTACGACCTGATGAATCAGGTCCTTCAATTACAATTAATTTCCCTTTTATTTCGATGTTCCGAAAATACGGAATTCCATGTCCATAATAATCGATTTTGTTAGTGGTATCACTCTTCAATTTTTTGTTCTCCATTATTATCAGATTTATTCTTCATTACTATTTCATCAAATTTCTCTCGGACGAGTTTCTGTTGTTGTTCAATATCATATGTACCATCTATAACTACGAAATTTTCATTCTTAATCATTTTTTCATATTGTTCGATTATTCTACTTTGAAAAATACGATAGCTTTCATAAATATCGTTACTGATATCAAGATCCATACCTGCTTCATAATATTTTAATTTAGGTCTTCCCGATAATATTCTCTCTGCAGCTACATCCACAGGCACTCTAAAATAAAAAACAAGATCGGGTTTCAATGCATATCCGTACACTTTTCTCACCCAGAGTGGACTACATCCTCTTACCATATCCCTAGCGTAAGCTGTATAGATGTATCTATCAGCCAGTACTATGTACCCGGCTCTTAACAGAGGAAAAATATTTCTTTCATAGCGATCCGCAAAATCAGTTGCATGAAGTAACGAAAATGTAGTTGGAGTTAATTTTTCTTTCTTCTTTCCCCTAGCAGTTACATCTTTTATCGCCTCTGAAGAATTCCATTCTGTTAAAAATACGCGTATGTTTCTATACCTAAGCCATTTCTCTAAAAGCCTTATTTGAGTAGATTTACCTGATCCATCTATTCCTTCTACTACAATAAGTTTTCCTGTTATTCCAAATCTATTTTCTTTTATTTTTTGTTGAGTCTGTTGTATAGTCATTTTTTATCTCCTAATTTCTTTTGGATATTGAAAAGTGAATATTCTATTGAAAGATTGAATATATATTCAAAACGGTGTAGTATTTCTTTTAATAAGAACTCATGAAATTTAATCTCTTTAGGTAACATAATAGATACTATCATTTTTCTATTCTCTTTATTAAATTCTATTATTTTTAACCATTTGATTTTTTTTAGAATTTTACATAGTTGTAAGCAGATAGAAATTTTGTCAACAATTTTTTTACCATTCTTCCTTTTTGAGGATGGTCTTAATAAAGTAACATAATTTTCTGAAAGTTCTGATACAATTCTTGGTTTACAAATTGATATTAGTGATAAAGCGAGAATAACTTGCTGTTTATGGTTTATGTTTGGAATGTCTTCATCAAGTAAAAAATAAAATTTACCTAAATAACTAACAGTATCAGAAATTTTTGATAAATAAAGAACAGCTTTTTTTAATATATTATATTCAAAGTCATTTAATATTTCATGAGACAATAGTTGATTAATAAAAATAGGTAATGCTATAGATGATTTTGAATTCTTTTCACAATTCTCTAAAGGAGATTTATCAAATTTAATATTTCGAGTTTTAGAATTTAATGTATTATCGGAAGATTTTTTTAATGATCGAACAAAATCGAATACAATACCTTCTCGTATACCATTAGTACTTACAATCAAATTTTGAAAATTTAATTTTGACATGAGCAAATAAACTATAGATAAACCTGTGTTAATTGTTTCTGCTCTGTTACTACCTATTACATCAATATTGGAAATTTCTTTTGTACTCATATTATATAAATGATTTCTTACTATAGATAGCGAGTTATATTCTAACTCATAATTTTGAAGTTTTTTCAATGGATATTCTTTAATTAACTGATCGTACCTGGCTAATGCTCTTAATGTCCCTCCTACTCCTACTAATGTAGTGGAATCAATACCCATTCCTAAATCCTTTTTGCTTGGTAAAGATTCTGATAAATAATTTTGTAGTTTTAAGTAACTTTTTTCAATGGACTCTCTATCATTATTATTTTTTTCTGTATTATTAGAAAAAAATTTTTGAGTTAATTTTAATGAACCCAAAGGAAGCGACATTATTTTCTTTATTTTATAATTTTCAGTATAAACAAGTTCAAGACTACCTCCACCAAGATCAAAGAATAAACAATTAGGTATACAAAGAGAGTTTAGAGCCCCTAAATACGAATAATATGCCTCTTCTTCTGAGGATAATATTTTAAATTTGAAACCAGTTTGTTCTTGTATTTTTTGAAGAAATATTTTTTTATTTTCAGCTTCTCTCACTGCACTGGTTGCGAATGGTAAAACATGTTCAATCGATTCAATATTGATGATATCACTAAAATATTTGATACATTCTATAGTACGATCCATTGCATCTGGTCTAAGAAGATTTGTTATATGCATATCCTCTCCTAGTTTTACTCGTATCGATTTATCATAATATGGTCTATAATTATTATTTTTTTGAATAATATTGTAATTAACTAGTTTTATAGAATTATATCCTAAATCTATAACTGATGCCTTCATATTTTTCTCCTGATATAATTTATAAAGGCTAGGATAATTTCTTTAAAATTCTTGGTGTAAGTAACCATCTTAATTCTCCTTTAAATTTGGGAACCGTAGAAGTTATCTTAATCCTTGATAGACCTGCTTTCTTGAGTATGATATTATTATTATTGTGATTCTTGTTATTATTTCTATCAGTATCATTATTTGATATAATATCATTTATCATACTACTGAGGTAAGGTTCATGACCTACTATGAGAATTGAAGATCTGTCTTTGTACTTTGATATTTTATTATAAAAATCTAAAATTTCTCCTTCTGGTTTTAAATCATTACAAAAGATTATTGGTATCCTTTTTTTAAACGTATCATTGATTATTTCGCCTGTTTGTTTGCATGAAGAAATAGGACTAGTCACTATTAAATCAATTTTAATCCTTAACTTTTTTATGGAATTAGCTATGTTTTTTATATCAGCGGTTCCAGTATATGTTAGAGGTCTATCTAATCCACCTGATCTAGATAGTCTTTTTGATGTTTCTCCATGACGGAGGATAAAAAGTTCCAATTAAATCAGATAATAAATGAAATACAGTATAAGGATTTTAAGATTTTTTATATATAAAATATAGATCTGTATTGTAATATAGTTAAATGAGTAAGAACTATTGTTTTATTACAATAATATATATCCAAAGATTATCATGATAAAAGTTAATTAAAGAAATAACTATTAAATTTTCTTTAAAATTCTTGGTGTAAGTAACCATCTTAATTCTCCTTTCAATTTGGGAACAGTAGAAGTTATTTTAATCCTCGATAAACCTGCTTTTTTGAGTATGATATTATTGTGATTCGTGTTATAATTTCTATCGGTATCAGCATTATTTGATATGATATCATTTATCATGCTACTAAGGTAAGGTTCATGGCCTACTATGAGAATTACAGAATCAATATTTAATTTACTTAATTTATTAGATAGAGAATCTTTACTTCCATT
>DASQLB010000117.1:0-2310 GCA_035630235.1 Nitrososphaeraceae archaeon
AAACAAAATTTGGGAACTTGATAATAATAAAAATATTAAAATAAATTCAATTAGTTATAGTTATAGTTAGTATTAACTTTATTATATTTTAAAATTTCTTAATATTCATTAATGCATTGGGAGATAGAGGTAATTATACGAGTTGAAGATGTAGAAATAGACTACATAAATGAAGGATTATTACTTCATCATAGCATAACAGATATTGAAAATCCTTCAAGTATATGGATTAAAGAAAGAAAAGAAAATGGAAAGATTGTCGAGGAAAATCTGCTTAACAATCAGTATAACTACCGTATTGAATTTAAAGCGATAGTTTTTTCTACAGAAGAACAAGAAAGCCTCAGACGGTATATCACTCGAATGAATGGAGTAGATTCTAAAAAGATGTTATTTAAAACACTCACTGGAAAAGAAAAGGCTAGTAAGGCAATATCTGTAGCATCAATTTCTGCCATTATTGTATTTATAATCATATTCAGTCATGAATACATAGTTTCACTTGCTCATAATGGTCATATTGAATTGAGTCATTTTTCTACGATTATAGCCTTTTCACTAGCAGGCGCGGGAGCAACATTTTTTATAGACTATTTAATAGTGTGGAAGGAAAAGTTTGGTGGTCTGAATTTTAATAAATGAATAAGGATCTTTTTAGATAGTTAAAATATAATTGAAATTGGTTGATACACGCTAACATAGTATTACTAAATTAGATTAGTTAATGTTTATCATGATCTATAATTCTGAAATCAATTAGGAGAAACGATTTGTTTAATTTTTGTTACTAATGTTAATAAAATATCGCTAGCGTAATAGATTTATAAATTGTCATAGCCTGAACTGATCGTATAGAAGTTGAGTGAATTGGTTTATAGACTAGTAACTACATTATATTCAGCAGGCTATGACTGACTTTTGCCAAAGGTTATCTGCCTAGTTTCTTTTTTGTTGGAAGGTACAATTAAAGATAAAAGTTTGATATATTGATTTCTTGATCTCATTGTTTACTTTGAATATCTATAGTAATTAATTAATTGATTAATAATAAAAGAAAAAATAAAAATTAATTGACTATATAAAAGAAAAAATTGAGAAGGTTATATTATATATGTTTCAAGTATATTAGTTAGTTAGTTAATTTTCTATGAAATGAACCCCTACTGATTCTAGACATTCTATCAAAGAAAAAGGAAGAGAAAGATAAATAACAATGTTAATTAAAGAATTTAAAAGAAATTTGGTGAGATTATCTATCTATGTCAAATGAAGATAATAGAGGAGGAGGAAAAGGAGGAAGAATAGAAAGTAATGGTTTCTCCAATAACGATCATAATAGTATTTTTCAAATAATGGATAGAATAATGACTGAGTTAAACAAAACAAGAAAGATTTTTGTATTTATGTTTTTTAGTATGACGATTCTTCCAGTTACTACTATAATTATTTTTATGTATACTTTTGATGACCCAAAAATTGATCGTGTAGATCTAAAAACAAATATCCAAGAATCTAGTTTGCTAACACAAAAGTTGAAGAACCAAATGATTCAATTGGAGAATTTGCCACCGTCCGAAAAAGAGAAAGAATTACAATTATTATTTAATTCTCGAGAGTATAAAAATACAGTCAATAGAATAGATGAATTATCTCAGAATGAGTTAAACCTAATAAGTGATGATCCAAAAAATAATTTATATAAAAAAGAAATTCGATTAGTTACATTCATTCTTTCAATAATATGGATAGTTTTAGGAATACGACAATATATTATATTATCCTCATGGGGAAAAAGATATAAAAAATTTAAAAAACAACAGGAAGAAATAAATAAAAAATTTGACCTAGAGTAAAATAATTAATCCTTTCTTCTTTTGTTATTACTGTTATTTTATTAAAAATTAACATTGTTAACTGTCAGTGTTTAGTCAAATTTAAAATATATATAAATTATGTATGCTTATGTCAAAAAATGACATTAACCAAAATGGAATAAAATATGACATTTCTAGAAGTATTTTATTCGGAATACTTGCTGGAATAATTACTACAATTGGAATTACAGGGATATCTAATATTTCTGCCCAAGAAATGAATAGTACTACTAATAATGAGACATCGCAAATGCAGGAGAAAGTAAATTTCACGGGAACTATTAATGTAAAATCTACTATTGGTGAGGCTTTCAAATCTAAAGTTACTGTTAACATAATAGATGCAATAAATACTGCACAATCAAATGTTGGAGCAAATTCTTTCGTTAAGGAAGCAGAGTTAACTGCTGCACATGGATTTTTAGTTTACAAGATA
>DASQLB010000118.1:0-6783 GCA_035630235.1 Nitrososphaeraceae archaeon
AAGAGAGCCAATATTACTCAAAACTAATAAATTTCTTTTGATAAGAACATGGGGTATTAGTCTTGAAGATGCAGTTAGACTTTTAAATTCGTTTTTAATCCAGGGCTCTGTTCCAGAACCAATTAAATTAGCAAAAATTATCTCACGAGCATATTTAAAGACTTTATAATATTTTACTGGGCAAATACAAATTATCATAAAATACTTCTACTTAATTTAAAATAATTTCACCCCTCTCAATCTTTAATTGAAAATACTTATTTGTTGTAACTTTAGAATCATTACACAGAATTAATAAATGTATCAAAGAATGTAACACATCAGATTATTTTCATTCTAGATGAGTGGATGGATAATTCAACCTTCTCGCAGAAATATTATTAGTTCCCTCTTACCATCAAAGTTTTCTCCAGTGGTCAAAATAGATAACATTTCAATCGATTAAGATAAAGATTTTATTTTATTATTTACAACTAACCATTTCTTATCAATATTATGTTTTCCTTGTTTAACACCTAACGATCCAACAAAATATTTTCAGCCACATACATTTTTTCTCCATTAAAATGTAATTCAAGCACAGAATTAGGCGATAATTTCTATTTAAAGACATAAAAGAGATGTTGCCTAATAATCTGAATACTAGTTCTAGTCCAATATGAATACAGTCAATTTAATAGAATAAAGCAAGAAACTAAATTTAATTAACTAAAGAAAAGTTATGATATTTCTATAAAACACTCTAATCATAAATATTCTATATGAAAAAATCTTTAAAAGATTTATTTGTTAAGTTGAAAATAATATTAATATAGTAATTTGTAATGAGACCACACAGAAATAATGAAAAAAATATAGACAAGAAAAAAGTGATGATAATAGAAGATGAAATTGATATTCTTCTTCTTTATAAAGATTATCTAAATCATAAAGGTTTTTCTGTTCAAGCTACATCTACTACTGCTAATGAAGCGTTAAAAGATTACGAAAACTTTTATCCTAACATGATTATATTAGATTATAATCTTCCAGGAAAACTCAGCGGTTTAGAAGCAGCCAAACAAATACTAACAAGATATCCCAACGTTCCCATAATCATAGTAACAGCTTATGAAACTGTTAAAAATGAGATGTCAAATGACCATTTCTTTGCTGATAAGAAGGTTGTCCTTTTACTTAAACCTATTAAATTACATATCCTTGAATATACCATTAAAACCCTTCTAGAATAGTAAATCAATCAAAAATCCCTGAAAAATGAAGTTATAGAATATATAGAGTTCAATTTAACGATGACTAAAGTCAAGTCATCATGTGATTGAATTCTATTCTATTGTTCATATATTTGGTTCACTTTTTATATACGATAATTTCAATATCAAAAAGTTTATATATTCCATGACCCTCCCTTTAATAATTTATTCATTGTGCCTTTTTTGACTTATAATTTGATATAATACAGCAATTAAGATACAGTTCTGCCAATGAAATACACCTATTGATATTAAAATTCTGAATATTTTAAAATAATTCATGCTAAATATTTTATATTAAATATGAGAATGTTTATACTAGTAAAGATATCGATAAAAATATTAATTGTAGAGTAAGTTTTGTCAGTCTGCACTTCTGTGTAAGTGAAGTCTTTCCAATATCCTATAATATATTTTAGATTATTTATAATTTTGAATCAAATAACTTACACAACATACAATTGATAAAAATTTTATTGAATATTGAAGATCATGGAAAGAAATATAGAACATGATTCCAGGCGCATGACCACAACATTGGAAATATATATAGATTTTAAAAATGATTTAACGATCATTGCTCATCAAGTGAATGATCTCGTCATTTATTCTGTTCAAAATGAGGAAGTCTTACACAGTAATGTCAAAAACGTATCGTTATTTAACGAATTAATCGAAAATGGTAACTGGAAAAGGTTCACTAATTTTGACAATAATAGCTATAATACATAAAAAATGATACTATGCAATGAGATTATTAATAGAAGGCTCGGTCAAGTTAAGGTAATTTCATCTCCATTTACAGATTTGTCAATCGTTCTATACAAATCCATAAACAAAAGTGTTGACTTCCAATTTGGATAGTTGTTCCTTTAGTATGTAAGAAATCCTATTAAGTATATAGAAAGAGAATGAACCAAATGATGTATCAAATTTAATTCCACACAGACACATATCTCCTATTATTCTTATCTCTAGAATTCTATTATCTTGGAAGTATTTCTTAAACTTAAACAAGATAATACAAATACCGAGTACATAACAATAATACCGGATGTCTATTTCTCTCAAATCTAATTTGCATACTAGATAAGTAATATGACACTCACAGCGATTTATCTTTTGTTAAGTTAACAGAGCATAACAGATTCTTAACATTAAATTATTAAATTATTTTAAAACTATAAATCAATTAATTCTTAAATTGAGAATTCAAATATTCGTCTAATAAAGGTAGAATTTTAAGTGTACTATGATTATATAAATTTCATATTTCATATTTCATATTTTTATCTAAGGACATCATAGATTGAAGATCAATTAGGTAAATTCTATTTATTTGTGATTATATGCATGTTAAAGTATGATGTTTACATAACGATTTTTGCTTTTACAGATGATTCTGTTAACTCTATAGTATTATCTAGACCTACAATATTAAGAATAGATTTTATATATCCATGAAAAAATACAGACCCTTTTTTACCTAGCCTATGTCTAATAACAATTATTTTCCATCCGTCTTGGTTTATTTCATCATATGTACCTAATAATCCGTATCTGCAAATAATTTTTTCCAAATATTCAAAAACATTTTGTTGAACTAATTCTTTTTTCCAAAATAAAATTGTGTCTTTAGGAATTATTTCACCTAGTTCTATACCAATTTTAAAAATATCTTGGTCCTCCATATTTTCTAAAAACTTTGTTAAAATTTCTCTATTTAGTATCACTAAGTCGATTTTTGATAAAAACCGATTAAATTCAGAGTAATGTTTAAGAATAATATTAACGAGTGCATTAACCGAGATGCCCATACGTTCAGCTTCTTCATCTAATATATTAGAAACGTATTGTTCTACTCGGAATGAACGAGTCGAATTAGGCATTATTTATTGTTAATAAAACGTTGTATAATTGTGTTATGTTGTGTTATATCGTGTTGTTTTGTATTAATAATATTGAAGATGTTAATTTGTAAACGAACTGCTTATAAGACTTACCCTTAGCACATGTCATATGACCACAACGCCTGAATTATTACATACCGATATTGAGAAAATCGATGATAATTGTCCTAACTGTCGAAATGAGCATATTATATTTGATTCATCGAATGGAGAAATGATTTGTACTTCATGCGGAATGATCATCAAAGATCGATTAGATTCCACTGGTATAGAATCAGAACCTATGAAAAATATTGAAAATAACTTGAACGTGGGGATGCCTTTATCATTAGCACATTACGATAAAGGACTTTCAACAACTATTTCTTCATCGAATGTAGACGCTTTTGGTAGTCAATTAAATACTAGTCAATTAGCGAAAGTAAGAACTATTCGTCATTGGAATAAGATATCTAGTAATAATCGCAGTTATCATAGGAACTTAAAAAATGCGTTTGGCATATTATTAAGGATAAAAGATAAACTTTCTTTAAGTGACACTATAACAGAAAAATCAGCTTATTATTATCGAAAAGTAGTAGAGAAAAGGATAACAAAAGGCCGCTCAATTAAAGAGTTTGTTGTGGCATGTGTGTATGTCGCCTGCAGGGAAATGAATATTCCTCGAACTCTAGACGAGATTGCAGAGATTGCTAATGCAGATAAAGTTTTTGCAGGAAAATGCTATAGATTGCTATTACGAAACTTGAAAATTAGACTTCAACCTATCGATTCAACGTCGTATTTAAGTAAAATCGCAAATAAAGGAGGTATAAGTAAAAAAACTTTATATAGAGCAATAGAAATGATGTCAGAAATAAAAGAACATCCATTTTCTTCAGGCAAGGATCCAACTGCTTTGTCAATTGCTGTTCTATATGCAGCTTGCTTAGAACAAGGGGAAAATATAAGTCAATCTCAAGTTGCTATTGCAGGGGAAATGAGTGTAGTGACGTTGAGAAAAAGATTTTTAGACGTAAAAGTCATTTTTCCTCATATCCCCAATAACACCATAGAACTGAGAAAACGAAAAACTTAACCACAATTTTTCCTTCAAGTCATCTCAAAATTAGAGTCCTTAATTATTAGTTTTATCAAAGTTAGTTAAGTTGTGAATAAAGACTGATATAGAATCTAGGAGTTCTAAGTTGATCCCAACTGAGATGTTACAACATAAAACGTTTGCATCGCCCTAGACCTGAAGATAACAAATAAGAATATTCTGTAAATCATATAGATTACCTAACACTAATAAAAACTTGTTTATTTTAATTTTTCAAATGACACTTTGTAAATAAATTGTGGCTAAATATAAGTTTTAAATGATTATAAATTTTTAAAAAATTAATTGCTAACATCTTATACTAAAATTAGTATTTACTATTATGTGAAGATAGTAGGGATGATTTAATAAGCTACTATTAAAGGATACATTTAATTATATAAGAATTATACTAAAATAAATTTTAATATTTACTAACAAGAGAATTAAAAATAATATTGAATATGGATATTAATTCCACCAATTTGTCCCATTGACAGTTGTTATTTCGCCTCTAATTTCTCCATTGGGATTTTGCTTAGTGTGGACATTAACGTAAGTTTTTGTATCATTAAATAACTTAGCGAGGTCATTGATAGTTTTTCCTTTAAGGGATCCTTCCAAGTCTGCTGTAGTTATTTTTCCTTCAACCAAAGTTCCGTTGAGAATATTAAGAGGTGTTGAGGCTTTTAAGAGAGAAACGATGATCTCTCCATTTTGGCCAAATTCACCTAAATGAATGTGTGATGCTGTTATATTATGCAATTTTGTTACATTTACTTCAAAATTTATATTATTATTTATTAGTTCAAATAATGCTATACCTGTACTATTTGTATTTACAGGAGGAACTTCTTCCATTCCTGTTAATGGAGTAGAATATTTATTATCTTCAGCTAGAGAATTATTGAACGAGAAGAAAGATAGAATGATTGGCACAGATAATAGTAGTAAAATATCACTATTTTTCATAATTTTTCCATGTTGAACATAATATATAATCATTACGGAAAAAATTTTTAGAATGATATTTAATTTTTAAATTATTTGAATTGTGATATACTAGAGTAATATATTATAACTTGACAAAAGTAAAATTATAATAAGAACTATTCTATAATTAATTAAAAAGTTCAAAACAATACAAAAATGAAAAATTTATTTAGACAATTTGGATTTTATTTCCTTAACAATTTCGTTAGTTGATAAAATTAAATCACCCAAAGCATCACCTTTGTTATCTCGAATTACAACAATTTCTCCAGGTCCAAAATGACAATTTTTTATTTCTAGCGGTATTTGACGACAAGTGATATGAGCAAGAAACTCGAAAAAATTAGGATAAGTTTTGTTGTCCTTATATATAAACCCTACTCTCCCACTACTAATTAGACATTTCTCTGCTATTGGAAATGAAAAATGATCCTTGTTATTTGTACATATTAAATCAATTATTTGTTTTTCAATTTGCAAATCTTTTGACTTTTTCCAATTTTCTGAAAGTTTTTCTAATAGGTCAAAATCCATATAGTAATAGATATGTTTTCATTATTAAAAATGTTCTTTTGTATTTAATGTAAAAACGTTTAATATTATATAACTTTATTATGAGTTATCATTTTAGAAAACTAAAAGTTATTGAGAAGTAATCATAATACAAATCATCAAATTTTGGAAAAAAATAATAATCATTACTTTGAATATATTCTAATATTAAAAATATTAATACTTATAAACTTGTTAGTTGATTATTTTTTTATTCGGTATTTTACTCATATTTTTTATAAAAACTAGAAAAATATTAAATATTTGATGTTTTCAGAACTACATCATCAAAATCTCTGAACTAGGAGATTTGTTTTCCTGTTAATTTCTTAAATTGAATATTAATATAGTCACATAACCTTTATTGATTAATAATTTTTATACAAAAAGTATTTCTTTATACTCCAAACCCAAAAAATATAGATTCAACTAAAATATTAGTACAATAGGAAAGATCTATATCTTTTCAACCTGATTACCACATTATACTAAATTAGAATACGCCATAGATAGCTAGAGGTTTTTCAGAGTTGTAATCCAATATATTATTGTATAAAGTTCAAGTACTAAAATATAAATATTTAACTTTCTATACTAAGTGATGACATTAATAGGCAATTTATTTAGATGGATTCATGGTAAACTTAGTAATAAACCTACAAATTTTTCATGGGTTATTGAAAATAAACTTGCAGGTAGCGGAACTCCTATGACCTTGGAACAATATAGATGGCTAATAAAGAATAACATTCGGTCGATTGTGACGGTAAGAGAATTTCCGCTACCAGAAAAATGGCTATTTGATAGTGAAAAAGATACCAGTATTAAAGAAGATTACAGGTTTGAGTATGTTAAAGATTACGGTGTGCCTACACTAGAAAAGTTAGATAGTATTGTTGACTATATAGACTATAAAATTATGAAAGAGAATAAGCCATTATTAGTTCATTGTGCAGCAGGTAAAGGGAGAACTGGGACAATTTTAGCTGCTTAT
>DASQLB010000119.1:0-3745 GCA_035630235.1 Nitrososphaeraceae archaeon
TAAATAAGAATAGAATAATCGATGATCATAGCAACTGGCGAGCATCCTCACGAGTAACAGATTATTTAAATCGTTTAGATAAAATACCTCACAGGACAGAAGGAGAACTTTTACTCTGTGAATTTATACCAAAAAAAACAAAAAGGATTCTCGATTTAGGAACAGGAAATGGAAGATTAATAAAATTGTTAAAAGAAAAAATACCAACTGTAAAATCTGTAGCAATAGATTTTTCTCCTCCTATGCTTAAGGAATTTAGACGAGAATTTGTGGATGACGACACAATTAAGATTATAGAACATGACCTAACTTATCCTCTTCCAACGAATTTAGGGAAATTTGATGCCATTATTTCTAGTTTCGCAATACATCATTTGATGCATAATCGTAAAAAAGATCTTTACTCTGAAATATTTTCTATTCTTAAACCAGGAGGCATTTTCTGCAACCTTGATCATATTTCCTCAGAGTCTAAAAAATTAAATCAATATTTTAGAAAGGTAATGGGACGAAGACCGATAAACAAAGAGCATGGTAAAAGATTAACTAGAATTCATATTCAATTGGAATGGTTATTGGAGATAGGATTTGTAGATGTAGACTGCTATTGGAGATGGTTAGAATTTGCGTTGTTGATAGGATTCAAACCGTCGAATTGATTTAGTAATAATATAAATTTAGATCATAACTTTTCTCTCTACTTAATAGTAGTAGTAATTCCTTTCATGTTTACTCGAATGATAGTGTTACTATGAGGATATCGCACAAGAATTAGGACCAGCTTCTAAATCTACCATTTCTATTTCATCATATGGAAGCATTTTTTTGTTAATTGATATTATGGTTTTATAGTTCCCAGGTCTAGGTTGTACTGTATCTGCTATATAGTCAATAAATTCTTCTTTATTCATAGAAAGAAGTTTTACTCTTTTCTTTATTGTACCAAGTGTTTCTATTATTGGCACAGTATGTTTCAAAGCAATTGATGTTCCATTAAAATGTGCAGGAAGAACAACGGTATTATCTGGCAATTGAAGGATTTTTTTATGGTAAGTATCGTATAACAATTCAGCAAATTTCTTCGCTTCGTCCCTTAAATCTGGTCTACCTACACCATCAACAAATAATGTATCTCCTGTAAATAAATAAGAATGTACAGGATCTTTATTATTTAAATTATTATTATCATTAGGAGTATACTCAATAATAAATGACATGCTACCATTTGTATGTCCTGGTGTATGAATAGCTCTCAGAGTGACTTTATCACCTACATTTAGTTTATCTCCATCCTTGACATACATTATATTCTTTAGTTCTGTTTTACTAGAATCATATTCTTCAAGAGAGCTAAAAAATACATTGGTTTTTCCCATATTTGTTTCTGGAGTTTTAGTTTTGGTTAATTTTACAATTCCAGATACATGGTCTGCATGTTGGTGAGTATCAATTAATTGGGTTATTTGCAATTCATTATCCTGTGAAGTCTGTAAGAAAGATTCATAAATTTCACGACTTGGATCTATAACTGTTGCTGTTTTATCTTGTTTTGACGATATAATATAACCAATACATCCTTTCGATATTCTTCTAATTTGCCATATTTTAAATGGAGCTTCTTTGGGAACAGGAATCTCTGCGACATCATAGACTTTATTCCATCCAGCCATACCTCCTTTTACACTTTTTACACTATATCCTAATTGAGTTAGTATCTTTGCAGCAATCATTGATCTATTTCCGTGGGCACAAACTGTAACAATTTCCTTATCTTTAGGAATTTCTTCTAACAGAGTAGGATCTTTCATGAATAAACGATCAACAGGAATTAATTTAGGATTGTTATGATTTTCATAAGATATTCTCCAAGCCTCATACTCTTGAGGGGTTCTTACATCCAAAAGAAAAATATCTTCATTATTATCTATTTTCTTTTTTAATTCCTCAGGATCTATTTCTTGATTCCCTTTTATGGCTTTGCTATACATATTTTACCATATATAATTAATCATATTTGTAGGTTTAAATCTAATTAAATAAATATCAAGTATTACAATTTTATACATTCAACTGAATTAGATTCATCAAATTACCTAATACACTTCAAATAAAAAGATACGAGAGTTGGATATATACTCCAAGAGCACAGATTACTACAGTCTTCTATCCTATATATGAAAGGTTTTTGTCGTCAAATTTTTTGATTTGAGTAAAACTTGTTTCAAAATTATTATTAGATATCATTTGTAATTGTGGAAAAGCGCCTAGTGGGTTATATGCAAATTTGGTTGTTGTATGATCTTTTCCAAACATATCAAAACATAATTTATAAGTCATTTTTCTTACTTTATTTTCATCTATTATTCCTAAGCTGTGTAAGTATTCATGAGCCAAAACTGCAAAAACATAAGAATTGTATTCCTCTTTCGATTTTGTATTTTTTATATATTCTAATATATATCGATTAGCAACTATGATATTTGAACCTAAAACATGATATGCTCCTACACTACTTGGCATTCCTTGTAGAATTAAGTTTAATCCAGTTCTGTTCATTTTAAAAACAGTAGATATACAGTTTTTTACAAATTCAAATATCTCTTTAAAATCTTCTAGTTGGTTTAACTTATTTTTATTGATTTGTATTTCTAAAACTTTTTGGTTTATTTTTTATATCTCCTTTATATAATAATGTCATTCGATTTAATAAATTTTTGTTATTGATAATGAAATGATATTATGATGATAATATTCAAAATGGCTCTGTTAATTTAGTGTAAAGTCATATCCATAGTTTCCTAGTTTGAATTTATTATTCCAAAGATCAATATGCATTGATACATAGAAATATATCCAATTGAATTGTATATGATATTGCAATTATTTTTATACATAAATATAATTATCTAAAGATTCAGTTCTATCCTTGAAATATTGGTTTACTCTTTCAATAATCCTTTTCTCCATGAGAGAATGTATAAACTGTTTTAATTTCAGTACCTTGCAAGCCTCTGGATACCAATTAACATCATCAGAGTATACTATATGTCCAGCATATTTCTCAACATATTCTGATAATTTTCTCAGCAACAAGCATATTTCTACGCTCAGAAATAGAGATTCCAAGTACTGATTTATGAACGTCAAGTAGCAATCCACAAAAAATAATGTTTACTGCTACTGAATAACAGTTTCATCAATTATGAAGACAGTTATTCTTTTACGTTTATTAAAGATCTGAACCAAAACATTGAACTATATTCCAGATAGACACACAACTTCTACATTTATCTTCAAGTATAGATAATGTTTTGATCTATTTCCAATACTATAGACACAAGAATATAGATATAAAGAATACATAATAATAGATGTCTTATGTCTTTCAAATCTAATAGCCATAGATTAGAAATAGGATCCATAGTTAGAGGTTTACCGCTAATTTAACAGAGCCTTCAAAATAATATATAATAATTTTTTTAATCCATTTGCTTAATATTAATTTTAACAGATATCATTAAGTTATAAATAATATTCTGTGCATATAGCACAAATTTTATTTTATTCTGACTTAAGGCCATTAATTAATGATTATGTCTATTAATACAGGATAGAATGTAAATTTAATTAGTTGATAATTACTAACTGTAAAATATCTTGTAGTATAATATTACATATGTCTAATAATAATCAAAAAAGAGTAGTAGTCATTACAGGATCTAGTAGAGGAATAGGAAAAGCGATT
>DASQLB010000120.1:0-6172 GCA_035630235.1 Nitrososphaeraceae archaeon
TAAGTATAAGGATAGTGCTTCATTTATAATTATATTTTATCTCTTCAATGTGAGGTTTTAATTGCAAAATAATCTTCTGTTAGTATAAGAAAAAGATTAAGATTTGATTCATTTAGACAATGTTATAGTTAATGCGGTGACTTTTTCAGACCAACAAATTACAAAAGAAGACAAAGATTGGTTATATCCTC
The DNA here is from genome assembly GCA_035630235.1 of Nitrososphaeraceae archaeon. Lineage (GTDB taxonomy): Archaea > Thermoproteota > Nitrososphaeria > Nitrososphaerales > Nitrososphaeraceae > TH1177. Next base: position 192 of record DASQLB010000120.1, read on the forward strand.
AAATGATTAGAACAACCAAAAAGATTTTTTGCAAATTCTATTATTCTTGTCTTTTCTCCTATGAGATTGTCAAATTTAGTGAATTATGGATAATGATAATAAAAGGTAAATAGCTAAATTTATGTCAAAAGACTACTTTGTTATTATTATCAAGATAGTGGGCCCTAGAAAACTACGTGCCAGTCGGGTTGCGAGGCATTTTTGCCTCTATTTTGTACTAAAATTACATATCAATAAGATAAATTTGTTAAAGATTCATTGCAAATTAAATTAGATAAAGATACCACTATTTAATATTTCAATAAATTTTAATTTATTACTACTAATGTTTGTGAAGAATTATTATGATTACAGATATTTCTATGTTCATCTCTACATTGACTTTCAGCATATAGTGTAAATGTTCCACCTTCTGTTGCATTACTACCTAATAAAGTAACATTTGAGGTAAAATTACCATTTGAATCACTTCTGACTTGATCTTGAAATATTTCATTTCCAGTTGAATTTATTAGTTTTAATAGAACCAAAACATAGAAGCAGGCTTCTCATTATATTTACCCAACCATTTATAGATATTGTTTCATTCATATTATATTTTGCATCCTATCTAGAGATAAAATTGGTTCGGAAATATGTGTAGCATAAACATTTGCAGATAATATTAGTGATAAAATAATAAAACCTATAGTAAGTGAATTGATATAGATATTATTCTTTGATATCCTATTGTTATTCATAATCTAATTTCTATCAAATCAGATTTAGATATTATAGTATAAATGGTATTAGAAAGAGAAATTTAGTTTATAAAATTAACTATTTTATTTTGTCTCATCACAATCATAACCTGATCTAAAGTGTGACTTTCCACTATCTGTAACATAAATATAACCTTGAGAATCCATTGCTATATCGTGTGGAATTAAAAATTGATCATCTTTACAGCCTAAAGATCCCCACATTGTTATAAAGTTACCTTCAGCATCAAATTTTTGTATTCTAACATTTCTAGTATCTACTACATACACATTGCCTTCTGAATCAACAACAATCCCATGATTCTCAATAAACTGACCTTCATCCTTGCCTTCACTTCCCCAATGTTTGATAAACTTACCATTGTCATCAAATACAGATACTCTAGAATTTTGTCTACCATCAGTAACATAAACATTGTCTTTAGAGTCCACTGTTATATCATGTTGATGTACAAATTGCCCTTTCTTTTCACCTTTTTTTCCCCACATATCGATAAAATTACCATTACTATCGAATTTTTGCACTCTTGGTAGTACCTGATCACTAACATACACATTATCTTGCGAATCGACAGCGATACCCCAAGGTTTTTTAAATTCACTTTCCTTTGAGCCTTCTTCACCCCACATTGTTATAAATTTACCATTACTATCAAATTTTTGAATATTTTTCCTAGAATATTCTGCAAGATATATGTTATCTGAAGAATCTACAGCCATACTTTCAGGTTGCAGAAATTCACCTGGACCTATTCCTTTTGTGCCCCATTTAGTAATAAAATTTCCATCTTTATCAAATTTCTGTATATTGCACTTTTCTGCATCACTAACATACACATTATCTTGCGAATCTATAGTTATTCCATGAGCATGGAGAAATTGACCATCTTTTGGTCCTACAGTACCCCAACTATCTACAAGATTCCCATTTTGATCAAATTTTTTTACAAAGTGAAAATTTGAAGTATAAGAATCATCACTGACGGCAGATAAAACTGCTGCTGATGATTCAAGTTGGCCATCTATACAAGGTTCTTTATCTGTATCTTCAGAATCTGTATTGGTAGACTGATCTTCTGAATTGGTATTTGGACTATTTTCTTCTGCATCATAATAATCTTCACTATTAAATTCAAATTCTTGAGCATAGATAACAGATACAAAGACTATAGGAATAAAAAATATGATCATAATCAAACTAATAGGTTTTAAAACTGACAACTTGGAAAAATTCGTTAGTAAATTATTTATTATTTGATTAACTATGTTAAATAACACAATTCTTTGATAATAAAGTCATGCTCTATTTAAGTCTAAAATTTGAAAAATGTAGGAGGTTATGGTATTGTCAAATGGGGCAATCCAAAAAATTGGTTAAAGCTAACTAATCATCTTTTCTAAATTTATTATTTAAATGTAATAAGAATTTTATTATTTTTCTTGTTTATCTAAATAGTAGACTAATTTATAGCATTGATTCATGAAAGTAGTATTAAAATTAATAGCTGTTTCTAACGAATTTCTATAATATAAAAGAGAATAGATATGAGTTAAATTTAAAATGGTAATACTAAATTTATATTAATATACTTTTGAATCTTAAGCTGCAAAATATATTTAATTATTTATTATTCTTTAGTGGTTTTGTAATATTATTAAGTCAAAGTATAATATTATGCGATGCTCATATTAAAGAATCAAAAGTTCAAGAGTGGATAGATAAAAATAAAAATATAAAGATTCAATTTGCTTATTCACCTGAGAAGCCCATTATTGATACTTTTACTGAATTACAGTTTAGCGTTCAAAATTTAGAAACAGGAGAACATATCAAAGATTTTGATGCAAGGGTAGTTGTTACAAATGGTCAAAGGTTATTTAAATTCGAAAATATTACTGTTGCAAATGGAGATTTTTCTGTAAAGTATTTATTTCCTGATGATGGTACACATCAAGTTTTAACAAGAATTAATACCAATAATTCAATTCTTTTAGCATCATTTAGTGTATTTGTACCTCATCAATCTCCTCCATCTCTCTTAAATCCATTTCCAAACACTCCAGGTCTGCAAAATGATAATGAACACTTGACTAATATTATTATTACAATTGTAATTTTAATTGTTGTATTAACTTTAACAATTGTAATGATAAAAAAAGCTTCTGTTCGATAAAGGTACATGAAAAACTAAAAGGAAGTTAAATATTAACAGATTTGAAAATTATAACAATATGTTATCTTTAGTAAACTGAATGGAAAAAAATGCTTCATAGCATTTGGAATCTCTAACTTTCAAATTTAAACATAATAAAGCTTGATGGATTAAGTTTTCACCATCATACTTGTTTGTGTATATTTTGGTAGGAGTAATTTGTTAATTTAAATACGGCTGTAATTTAAATTCAGCATATGGATTGAATTAGAAATTTTGACTAATTAATCTCAATTTAAACATACATATGCATTTTACTTTATCATTTTAGGTTTTTTTTTCATTATTAATAAATTTCCAAATATTGGCATCTTTTACAGTATCTATTTCACATTTAGAAATTTTCGTAACTGTTTCATTTACAACATTCGGAGCCTTCAGGCTGTCTCAAATAATCCATAAATTATAAAAATAAATACTACACTGACGCTGCTTTATTTATCGGTCACCGTTAACCACTAATATTTTATCAAATTATAATATTTACTATTATTAGTTAATACAATTTTAATGATCTACAATATTATAAACATAATAAAAAAATTGTAATTAAACACTTGTACCACATTGTTTTTATAAAATAATATTGAACTAAGTTTGTTAGTTAGTTGATCGTTATTCAATTTAGTATTTTAAATCAAAATAATAATTTAAGTTTCATATATGTACTACAATATTATGAAAATTATGTTTATTTTAAAAGATTAATTAGATAGTTTTAAAGAAAGAGAAATGAGAATAGAAAATGAAATTCCCTTTATTATTTTCCAAATATTATTTTTTTATCTTCAATATTTTTAGGTTTGACAATAACATACTAGATCAATTCACAATTTCGAAGAGTAATCAATGAAATATTATTTTTATTGCAATAATTGTGGAAAACGTATTAAGCAGAGCCCAATATTATGTTACATATTCATAGATTATTTTTGTACCAAAAAATGCCATATTCAAAAACATAAGTACATAGCCAACATTTCAGCTTGAAAATACTCATTTTAAGAGATATATACAAATCAAAATTTCTTCATTATTTTGTCATTTATATTATTTTTGAGATTTTCTTTTATGAATAGCATCTTTTTTGATTAATATGAACATCATTTGATAAAAAGAAATTCCTAATTTGAATGCCTCAAAATCTATATTCCTTAAAATGTATCTTATTGATTCATTATCTGATGAAGATAGTATAAATTCATCTATAATTTTTTTGAATGTATGAACATTATGGTGTTGAAACATGAGTTGATTTTATCAACATAGCTATTAAGAGATTATAACAATGTTGATGATTAATATCTAACATTTGAAATAATAACATTTTAGAAGATCAATGATAAGTGAATCTTAATTAAAATTATGAATAAAGATAGTTAGAGATAGAAAAGGAATTAGAACTAAATACAATAAATCATGCGGAAATATAATTGGAAATCCCAAAAATATAATTGATTACATAATAATCCATGAACTCTGTCATCTAAAGATATAAGGACATTCTCATAATTTTTGGAATTTGTTACACAAATTTGTTCCTAACTATGGAGATAAAATTAAATGGCTTGAGTTAAATAGTAAAATATTTTATATTCCTAGAGTTAATTAATATTTAACTACTTCTGATCATATGCTTGTCTTAGAATATTTATGTCGAGCTTGTGCATTTGAAGCATTACCTTCATGACTCTATCCGATTTCTTAGTATCCTTGTCCTTTAGCATCTTGATCAAAACGGTAGGAACGATTTGCCATGAGACCCCGTATTTGTCCTTGAGCCAACCGCATTGCTGCGCCTTTTCATCACCGCCCTCGGAAAGTTTCTGCCAATAATAATCCACTTCTTCTTGTGTCTCACAATATACTTGGAATGAAATAGCTTCGTTAAATTTGAATATGGGACCGCCGTTAAGAGCTACAAATTCTTGACCTTCGATTTCAAATTCCACGGTCGCTACAGATCCTGCCTTCCTCCCATGAATCTCGTATCCTTCATTTCCATATAGGGTAATATCGACTACCTTTGAGTTTTTAAAAATTGAGGTATAGAATTTTGCTGCCTGCTCAGCTTTATCATCGAACCATAAACATGGTGCAATTTTTTGCATACAAGTAGTATCATATAAATTACAGTTTTATAAGCATGCAAGGGATCAAAAGTATAGCTGATAAAAATAAAGTATAAGGTATGAGGTTTTGTTGCTTTAAATATATTCAAATAATATTCATAATTATATCTGAAATACGTTGGATGAATAAAGAATTTTGAATCTAAAATTTTAATTGTTAATTTTTAGATTTAACTACAATAAAACTAATGTAAGGAATTATTCTAGTAATTTAGTAGTATTAAATTTTAAAGTTGTTAATGTGATTATTCTAATATCGATTGTAGTGCAAAAATTGAGTCTAATAGAGATACTACTATCTTGTATTTAGCTTTTATTATTAGAAAGGAAAATCTGTAAAATTTTATTATTATAATAGATTTTTAAAATTATTTTATCTTTATGAATGGTATTCATATTTAATATTATCTTTAGACTTATTAATATAATTCATTTACATAATAAAAAATATGGAAATTACTCAAGCAAACATAAATGAATATTATCATATGGTTCAAGATCAAATTAGCAAAATAAATACAAAAGAAGGAATAGATATTAATTTACTTTCAAAGAATATAATGGCAAATTTAGATCATCTCATACCTTCTGAAACTTATAAATCCCAAGAATGCGATGTTCGGTATGATCGAAATAATTTGGAAATAAAGATGTGGATTTTAAGTCTAATATTTATGTCTTGGACACTAATGAACCTAACAAATAAAGTCAAAGAAGGACATTGTCAGAACATGAATCATCAACATGGAGATAAAAATCCACGTGAATGTTTCGACGGAAGGAAATTCCATTATTCTATTTATCAAAAATGCATTAAATCTTTCTATGACAGTTTAGGAGTTATAGAAAAAGACATAGCCGAATATCGTTTGTAA
>DASQLB010000121.1:0-2478 GCA_035630235.1 Nitrososphaeraceae archaeon
TATTAAATTAGGACATAATTCTAATGCTTTGTATAACGGCATTGCTGATTTTATTCCAAGTTTTTTAGCCTCATAAGAACATGTTGTTACTGCACCTTTTGTAATGCTGTTATTGTCCTGAGGTGTCATTATAACAGCATGCGGTTTTCCTTTTAATGATGGATCTTTAATCTCTTCACAAGATGAGTAAAATGAATTAATATCGACATGCAAAATTGATTTACCTCTCCACTGTTTTTTATCATCCATATCCATACCCTGTTATTACTCAAATGATTGGTATTAGATTAGGATTAAACTTTCGTTTATGTATAAAAAAATCTTTCTATGATAGGCTTAATAATAAATGCATGGGCCTATTGATACACCTGGTGTTAAAGGCTTGGCTCAGAGTGAGGAAGAGATCGAGCAACTAAAGAAGAGCCTCATAACCTCAGTACCAATGGGTAGGATGGGTAGTCCTGACGAAATTGCAAAAGTTGTCTCATTTCTTGCATCAGATGAAAGCAGTTTTGGCACAGGTATAGAGCTATTCGTTGATGGAGGTATGGCACAAATCTAGGTAGTATTTTTCACTCTTTTTATGCTATTTAGAATGTAGTTAAGTTTCAATAAAGGTTTATTTACCAAAAATACTAGCTAATATGTTTCCAAATAATGTAGTTGCAGAATCAAAAGGTAAAGATTATTTCTTAGTTTATGTTGAAATTAACTAATGAATTCTACAAAAAAGAGGATTCGAACCGAGCATTCAAATCCCACCTCTTCCATTGAACTATTTTTCATATCAGTACAAAATCTTTATTTCAAATATAATTTATATTCTAGATCTATACCTCAAGAATAGTAAATCAACCACTAACTACGAAGTCATCATTTGATTCAATGTAAGGGGAAAGGAGGATTGACTTTCTCTTTTGTTACTGTTATTTATTATGATTAATGCAAAAGTAATAGTATTGTTTATTAATTTCAATAGCAATAACAAGATAGAATGGATTTATCTAACAATACAGATAATTATATCTTATTGGTAGATGATGAAAAAGACGTTCTTGCTTTATTTGACGAATATTTGACAGCAAGTGGATTCAATATAATTTCGTTTGACAATCCAGTTAAAGCATTAGAATATTTTTATGAAAATACAAACAATTGTTCTGTGGTTATTACAGATTATAGAATGCATCAAATGTCAGGCTTAGATTTTATAAATAAAATAAGAGAAATAGATACTAAATGTAAAATAAAAACAATAATTATTAGTGCTTATATAAAAGACAATATTCCGTATGATAAATCATATATTATGAAAATTGACAAAATATTAGAAAAACCTGTATATCTTGACAGACTGAAAATAGAAATACAACAATTGCTAACTATCGCTATAAAGGAAAAAATTTCATAAACAAATTGCAATTCCATAATTTTGATATCAATATCAATATCTATTTACAAAAAGATATAAAAATATTAACAATTATCTCTAATCTTAATAAATAATGCTGTCTATTGCATTAAGTTGACAAAATGTCCATGACAATAAAAAGAGTATTGATAATAGATGATGATAAGGATGTCGGTAATCTTTTTAAAATATATTTAGAAAAGAGTGATGAATATCAAATAGATGCTTACACAGACCCAGTAGATGCTTTATACTATTTCAAAAAAGGATTGTATGATTTGGTTTTACTTGACTTGAAAATGCCGCAGATAGATGGTATTAGTATGTACCAACAATTGAAGAAAGTAGATAGTAATACTAGTATATGTTTAATCACTGCCGATATTGCAAATCTGGAACAATTGAAAACAAAGATTCCTAATATTGAAAAATATGTAATTTACAAACCTATTTTATTAAGAAACTTAAAGAATAAAATTGATTCATTACTTTTGGAAAAAAATATGTTCTGTTAATTAATGATTTTTCACATTATTAAGCAATATATCCAAATTGTTATTATTAGAATTTGGCCATTTAGACTAGGGTACAACAAAATTTTAATAGGATTTATAAGATAGAATCGAAACATAAAACTAATATTTTTCAAAATTTATCGTTGAAGTCAATAAAGTATTACGAATCAATCTAATATTTGAATAAATATTAATTAAATAAAAAAACTAAATACAACATAATATATAAATTCGCATACATGACGAGTTCAAATCCCGGTGATCGTCATATATTAGTATAATTTAAGATTTAGTCTAAATTATTAGTTTTATTTATATAATTTTGTAATATTTTAAAATTTTAATAAATGATATGATAAAATTAATAAAGTAATTTTATACCATTTTTAGGCTAATCTATTTCTAATAAAGAAAAAAATTTATTATTTTATTGGACTGAATACGTGTACATCTGCATCTCTTCCATCTGGAACATATACATTACCATCTGAATCTATTGCTATACCAACAGGATCTTGAAGTATTTCAGAAATGCTTCCTTGATTTCCAAAT